>NZ_JAGFPF010000897.1:0-857 GCF_025962695.1 Candidatus Symbiopectobacterium sp. NZEC135
ATTTCCCTTTTTCAGCGGCAAGAAATCGGTCGCTATCCTCGCTATCGCCTTTACTATCCCGGTGGAGCTGATTATTCCCTTTATCTGGGATGTCTTCACCTATGGAATGAGAAGCATCTCTACGGTGATGATGGCGCCTGATATCGGTGCCGGGATCTATATGACATTGAACCGTTTGTTGATCCCGTTTGGCCTGCACCATGTATTGAGTTCGACCGTGCGTTTTACGGAAGCGGGGGGCACTTATCTGATTGATGGCCAAACCTATGTCGGCATCCTGCCCGCCATGAACAAGATCTTGTTTGAGTTAGGGCCGAATCACCCGGCGTGGAATGAACTTATGCCAACCCTGTGCAGCTATCTTGCATCGTCACAGATGTTGACCACGCTGTTCCGCGTTCCGGCGATTGGCCTGGCGATGTACCACATGGCCTATTTCAAGAACAAGAAATTTGCCAAGGGGATGATACTGACGGTTGTGCTCACGGCGTTTCTGGGCAATATCACCGAACCGCTTGAGTTTTCCTTCCTGTTTATCGCGCCAAAACTTTTTATTATCTACGCCATATTGTGCGGTCTGCTGACCATCCCGCTGCAAATGCTGGAAGTGTCTATTGGCTATATTCGCGGCACCATCTTTGATTTCGGCATCTTTGGGCTGATGTATGAAAACACCCAGTGGGTAAACCTGATTTTGCTGGGCGCGGTTAACTTTATTGTGTTCTATGGCGTATTCCGCTACGCGATTGGCAAATTTGATATCAAAACGCCTGGCCGTGAGAACGAAACCGCAGACAGTGCGTTGCTGAATAACAAAGAGTACGACAAGGTAGCAGAATTAGTGATCCAGGGATTGG
>NZ_JAGFPF010000899.1:0-856 GCF_025962695.1 Candidatus Symbiopectobacterium sp. NZEC135
AGGGCGCGTGGAGCTGGACGGCATGCCGATTGCCGATTTGTCTGCGCGAGACCTGGCGCTGCGTCGCGCTTATCTGTCTCAGCAGCAAAGCCCGGGGGCGCTGATGCCCGTGTTCCAATATCTGGCGTTACACCAGCCGAGGCAGGTCAGCGTGATGGCGGTCGATGAAGTGGTCGCTCAGATCGCCACGCGCCTGATGTTAACCGATAAATTGACGCGGCCGTTGACGGAACTCTCCGGCGGCGAGTGGCAGCGTGTACGCCTTGCCGCCGTATTCTTGCAGGTGTGGCCTTCGCTTAATCCGCATGCCCGCCTGTTGGTGCTGGATGAGCCCGCCACCGGTCTGGACGTGGCGCAACGTGTCGCGCTTGATGCCATGCTGAAAGTGTTGTGTCAGGCTGGGTTGATTGTGCTGGCCAGCGCCCACGACTTGAATCACAGCCTACAGCAGGCTGATGATATTTGGTTGATTTCAAAAGGTAAGTTGATTGATGCTGGCGATGCGGCACAGGTCATGCAGCCTGAACGACTGGCACCGGTTTTTGGCATTGATTTCCAACGTCATCGCGTGGGCGAGAGCGACTGGCTGGTGCCGGTGTCCGAGTAACCGGTCATTTACCGCATCAGACTTGCCAAGACAGTGAAATCAACGCTAAATTAGGCAGCAATATCATTCTGATAGCGTGACATTCCCCGCAGGACGCGGTGAACACGAACCGATACTCGCAGGATACCGCAGATGCGCTTGATTCAGGGGTTGCTGATCGCAAGTTTGTTTTTGGTTGGGTGCAGCAGCCATCGCGCGCCGCCGCCCAATCCGCGTCTGGGCGACTCCATCATGGTAATAAGCCAACTT
>NZ_JAGFPF010000898.1:0-856 GCF_025962695.1 Candidatus Symbiopectobacterium sp. NZEC135
GGGGATGTTGCGTATCCACCTGATGGCGAATGCGTGTGACTTCATCCTCTACGGTCATGATTGCCCGTTCCATTTCGTCTGGCGTCGGGGGCAGATGGCGAAAAAAAGTCGCGGCGGTTTTTTCATACCCTACCGCCAGCCGCAACGCTTCAGCGTCCGGCGACGACATGACAACGGTTTGCTCGGCAGCGATATCAAGAAAAGTGATGGGTAAAGTGAGTGCCAGTGTGTCGCACAGTTGGCGATAAGCGCCTTCGGTCTCGTTGGTCATGATGTCTCCCTCAATGATGATGCACCTCATGCCTGCATGCATGAGAAATAGCGGCAATATCCTGCGGTGTGGTGCGACAGCACCCACCGATCAGGCGCGCGCCCGCGGCTCTCCAGGCTGACAGATGCGCGGTCAACGCACACGCCTGTTCCCCGGTTGCGCGCCAGCGTTTAGTGGTAGCATCATAATGCTCGCCGGAATTGGGATAGACAACCAGCGGCAGGGATGTCAGTGAGGATAAATGCGCTAACGCCGTCGTCGCACTGTCCACTGCGACGCAGTTTATGCCCATGGCGACAACTTGCGGATGGTTATCCAACAGCGCCACAACGTCACACAGCGGGGTGCCATCGCTGATGTGCTGCTCATCACGCAGGGTAAACGAGAACCAGGCTGTGATAGAGGGAAACTCGCGCAGCAACTGTAACAGAGCGGCCATCTCCGGCAACGAGGGCTGGGTTTCGCATGCCAGCACGTCAACGCCCGCGTCAACCAACGCGGCGATGCGCGGCCGGTGGAATGCCATCATCTCCGCCTGCCGGAGCTGATAATCGCCACGGTACTCCGCGCCATTCGCCAGAACAG
>NZ_JAGFPF010000089.1:0-10485 GCF_025962695.1 Candidatus Symbiopectobacterium sp. NZEC135
CGTACGGCAGTAGAAGTCCTTAATGAAGCGATGTCTGAAAATATTATCGCCATCGAAAAAATCAAATCATCGGCAAATACCGACGATTAATCGATGCGCTAATTAACGTCCCCTTTCTTTTTGGAGCCAAACGCACCAAAAATATCACAGCATCGCCCCTCATAGGGAATAACGACGAGTAGGATATTTATTACCACCTTGTTAAATAAGATAATATTTTACAACTACATCTTTTAGCCACGTTCCATAATGATATTGATCGACCGCATAGACGAAAACGCCAACCCTCGTTAAAACTAAGCTACTTTTTTTTGACAGTATAAACAGAATGAATTCTCACTTAACTGGCCGTTCCTCTTTTTTGGATCTACCGGCAGGCTATTTCGGTATGGTTCTCGGCACCATTGGGGCAGGTTTCGGGTGGCGCTATGCCGCAACAATTTGGTCAATAACGCCGCTCATCGGCGAAGGTCTGGTGATACTGGCAATACTCATCTGGGCATTGTTAGCCATTGCTTTTGTATACCGCCTGATCCGCTTCCCGAGCAGTGTTAAACACGAAATTGAGCACCCCCTCATGGGCAGCTATATCAGTTTATTCCCTGCAACGACCATGTTGGTTGCAATAGGCTTCGTGCCTTGGTGTAGACCACTCAGCGTGGCAATGTTTATTACAGGAGCGATCATCCAACTCGCGTATGCCGCCTGGCAAAGCGCTGGAATATGGCGAGGAAAACATCCGCACGATGCAACCACACCAGGGCTTTATCTACCCACTGTTGCGAATAACTTCATCAGTTGTATGGCCAGTGGCGCGCTGGGATACCACGATCTCGGCATTCTATTCCTCGGCGCGGGTATTTTCTCATGGTTAAGCCTGGAACCGGCCATTCTACATAGAATGCGTAGCCACGGGGAAATGCCAGCACCGGTGAGACTTTCTCTCGGTATACAGCTTGCCCCTTCTCTGGTTGCATGCAATGCCTGGTTGGCCGTTAATGGCGGGGAGGCTGATACCTTTGCAAAACTGCTTTTTGGCTACGGTTTGCTACAGTTGTTATTTATGATCCGTCTGATTCCATGGTATCTGAAAGGGCCATTCAACCCCTCGTTCTGGAGTTTCTCATTCGGGCTCTCGGCACTTGCCTCTACTGCACTCCATTTGGGATATGGTAGTTCAGAAGGCGTGTTGCCTCTGCTTGCACTTCCTCTGTTTATTTTTAGTAACACCCTAATTGCTCTGCTTATTATCCAAACACTCATGCTGCTGCTGCAAGGCAAAATGCTGAGGTATACACCCGTGTCCATGGACAAATAACTGTGCGGGAAAAGGATCTGTTCTCCTCCCTTTACCGCCACTACACGGCGTCTGATGTGGCATTAGTCAGTGCCAATAATGCAGTTACCAAGAAATGCGAAAGCATACATTGCCCGACGATCACGTTTAGCAGACACTTAACGCTTCAATTTAGCAACATAAGGGAGATTTCTATACTTATTCTCCCACGGCATACCATAGCCAATCAGTAAGTCATCGTTATCCATTTCATACGCAAAATATTGCTTAACCGGGATATTAGCGCGACCCGGTTTGACAAACAAAACGGCAACCGAAACCGATTTTGGCGTGAAGTGCTCGGAGATATGGTTAACCAGACGCTTCATTGTCCCACCTGACTCAATCGCATCATCAATCAGGATGACATGGCGGTTACTGATATCGATATTATTATGGAACACGATGGGAGAATGATTATTTCTGTCTCCCGGCGTATGGGGACAGGAAATATAATCCATATTGATATCAAAAGTTAACTGCCTGGTCAGGTCTGCCGTGTAGAGAATACCGCCCGGCACGACCGTAATGACAACGGCCTCATCAAAGTCCTGATTAAGCTGTGCGGCAACCTGACTGACGCCTTGCGCAATCGAGGATGCACTGATGATAACCTCACCGACATGTTCATGTTTCATAGCAGATTAACCTCAGATTAACGGTGTAGCTTCCCCTTGGCATCCATGGCAATCAGCAGCACAGATGAAAGGATAAGCAGCGTGCCAAGCCAATCCGGCAGCGTAAAAGTAATGCCCAACAGCAACAAGGATAGCACCGCGCTGGTCAGCGGCTCCGCGCAGCTAAGAATACTGGCCTTCTGGCCGCCAATCAGCGATGCGCCCTTGAGATACAGGCTAAACGTCACGGCAGTGCCCACGATAATAAGATAGAAGAAGGCAAACAGCCCCAGGCCGTTAACCGCAATGTTCTCTTCCGGCAGCAGGAAAAACGGCATCATCAATACCCCTGCAATAAACATGCTCCACCCCACCACCAGCAACGTGCCGTGTCGGGATATCAGGCCCGAGGAGTACGTGGAATAGAAAGCGGCAGCAAAGGCGGAGGCAATCCCCCAGATCAGCGCCGCAGGCGAGATCGACAGCGACGTCGGATTACCGTGCGTCACCAGCAAGAAAGTGCCCGCCAGCGAAGTGAGTATCGCGGCACACACAAACATGCCCGGCAGCTTTTTCCGCGTCAGCGCAAACCAGGTAACAATCACCGTCGGGGAGAGAAACTGAAGGATCGTCCCGGTTGCCGCGTTTGATTTTTCAATCGTGACCAAAAAGGTGAACTGCACGGTTAACGTGCCGCACAGGCTGAAAATAAAGAGCTTGATGGCCTCTTTCTTCTCGCTAAAAACACTAAACACCGGCTGGCCTTGCAGAAAACCGAGCATTAACAGAATGATGCCGGAAAACAGCAGGCGCGACATCGTCAACCAACCGGCGGAAATATGCAGATGCTCCATCAAGTATTGGGCACAGACACCAGAACTGCCCCACAGGATGGAGGCGATTAACACGTATAACATGCCTTGTTTGGCAAGACTCATCACAACCTCATGGCGGAATAAAACGGAGTAAGGCGACACCGTTCAGTCACGCTCGCTACACACGACCAATACGGTTATCGCCCTATGCCCTACACCATACTGAAGATAGACAGTCTTTTCGATAAGTGAGCCTAAAAAATCACAGCCATACACCAAGTTATAGTGCTTTTAGCAACGCGAACGCCTCTTTCATCCGATCTTCGCTCACGACAAAGGCGCGCAACTGCCCCTCAGCATCCATGCCCTGTGCCACCATGCCCTCCGGCGCAGTGGCAATCTGCCAGCGTAAATCACTGCGGCCTGATTCTCCGGCCAGATGTAATGGCAGCGCCGGTGTTTTCACCTTTACCAGCATGGCGGGCAGCGCGAGCGTGGTGTTAACGCCAAGCAGCGTTTTCGCCAGTGCGATAGCGCTTAGTTGGATCGGCTGCAGAAATGGCCGTACCTGCCCTGCTATTTCAGCGCAGTCGCCTAACGCATAAATATCGGCATGACTGGTTCGCAGCGTGTTATCGACCACCACTCCACGTCGGGTAACAATCCCGGCGCGCTGCGCCAGCGCCGTTTCCGGGCACAGGCCGGTAGCCGCCACCACCACATCCGCCTCAATCACGCGTTCACCATCGAACCGGGCGCGAATGCCTTTTTCGGTCTGTTCCAGCGATTGCAGTTTTGCTTTCAACAACAGATGCGTGCCCGTATCGACCAGACAGTGTTGCAAGCGGCCGCTCACTTCTGGCGGCAGCAACGTCGGCAACACGCTAGCAGCGCAATCGGCCAGCGTAACCGCCTTACCGGCACGACAAAAATCCATCGCCAGTTCAGTGCCAATCAATCCTGCGCCGACCACCAACACCCGCCGCGCATCCTGCAACTGCGCTTCACACGCGCGGTATTCTTGCTGACTGTTCAACGTCAGCATCAGTTCATGCCCCGGAACCGGTGGCACCGATGCGGAGGCCCCCATTGCCAGCACCAGCTTGTCGTAACACCATTCGCTGTCGTGACTTTTTACGCGATGATGCGCGACATCGATGTCGGTGATCCGTGTATATGGGTAGAGCCGTAGCTGATATTGCTCAGCAAACGCCCCCATCGACTGACGCGTGAGATCGTCGGCGCATTGCCCTTGGCTTATCACATGGCTGAGATCGGGCTTGTTATATTCATCCATGCTGTCAGCCGCAATCAGAGACAGCGGGATGGTCGTATCCTGCTTGCGGATATTTTTCACCAACTGACGGGCTGCAAAACCTGAGCCGATAATAACGATACCGTCACTCATACCGCCTCCACCGCCAGTTCATCAAATACCGCCTTACCCAACGAACATTCCGGGCACAGGAAACTGTCAGGCACCTGGCTCCACGGCGTTCCGGGCGCCACGTCCTGCATTGGTTCACCGCGGGCCGGGTCATACACCCACTGACAAACGCTGCACTGCATCTGTGGTCCCAGATCGGCGGCCGCTTTCGCTGCACAGGCGCAGGCTTCTTGTTGCGGCGTAGCGCGCACCGCCTCTGGCAACGGGGAGAGCGCCCATTGACGGCCAATTTCACGCCCGTGCTCACGGCACATCGCCAGTGCATCAATATCGGGACGCCATTTGGCCTTCAGGGCAATGGTGGTTTCGAAACCGGCATCCATCAAGCGCGTTTGCACACGATCGACCGCACCGCCGTTCCAGCCATAGCTGCCGAACGCAGAGGCTTTCTTGTTGCGAAAACGCAGCCCCGTTAATTCCTCCAGCATGCCCGCCACTTTGGGCATCATGACGTTGTTCATGGTAGACGATCCCACCAGAACCCCTTTGGAGCGGAACACGTTAGTCAGAATGTCGTTTTTATCACTGCGTGAGATATTGAAAATTTTCACCGCGACGCGCGGGTCAACATCGTTGATGCCCTGTGCGATAGCATCCGCCATCATGCGCGTGTTGTTGGACATGGTGTCGTAGAAAATAGTGATGCGATCTTCCTGATAATCTGCCGCCCATTTCAGATACAGCTCCACGATTTGCGTCGGGTTATCCCGCCACACCACACCGTGAGAGGTAGCAATCATATCAACCGGCAGATTAAAGCCGAGGATCTCCGTGATTTTAGGCGTCACCAGTCGGCTGAACGGCGTCAGGATGTTGGCATAGTAGCGCTGGCACTGCTCAAACAGCTCGGTTTGGTCAACTTCGTCGTTAAACAAGCGCTCATCGCAGTAGTGTTGCCCGAATGCGTCGTTACTGAACAACACCGCATCCCCCGTCATGTAGGTCATCATACTATCCGGCCAATGCAGCATCGGCGTTTCCACAAACACCAGCTGCTTTCCATTGCCAATATCCAGGGTGTCACCGGTTTTCACCACGTGGAAGCGCCATTCCGGGTGGTGGTGGTGGCCATTGATGGAGTCAATCGCATTGGCGGTGCAGTAGATAGGCGTATTGGGGATCTGCGACATCAGCTCGGTTAACGCGCCCGCATGGTCCTCTTCCGCATGGTTGATAATGATGTAATCAATCTGCGACAGATCGATTTCTGCACGCAGGTTCTGAACGAAATCACGGCTGAACTTATGGTCCACCGTGTCGATGAGCACGTTTTTCCCTTCACGAATCAAGTAACTGTTATAGCTGCTGCCGCGCAGGGTTTTGTATTCGGTGCCGTGAAAATCGCGTACTTCCCAGTCACGTTGCCCAACCCAGTGGATGTTGTTCTTCACATGAATAGCCATATCAACCTCAAATTTATGCTGTAATACGAATAAGATAGTTGGGCTATATCAATTGGCGTGCCATGTTTTCAATTATATGTTTTTAAATGACTTTATGATTTAATCAAAAAGAAAACATGTCATAATGACTATACTTACCATAGTCATTATGACATTATTCATTGTCAATTTGACTGCCGGGGGTGGCTATGAGTTTTTCCGTTAACGTCTTGGCGAAGATTGCCATTGAGCTACAGCGAGGCATCGGCCATCAGGATCGGTTTCAGCGCCTGATTACCACCCTGCGCCAGATATTGGATTGCGATGCCTCTGCCCTGTTGCGCTATGAAACGCGACAGTTTATCCCTCTGGCCATTGACGGTCTGGCATCGGACGTGTTGGGCCGACGCTTCGCATTGGAAGCGCACCCGCGGCTCGAAGCGATTGCGCGCGCGGGCGATGTGGTGCGCTTTCCCGCCGACAGCGATTTACCAGACCCCTACGATGGATTGATCCCCGGACAGGAGACGCTAAAAGTGCATGCCTGTATCGGCCTGCCGCTGTTTGCTGGGCAAAATCTGATTGGCGCGCTCACCCTTGACGGTCTGGATCCGAATCAATTCGACACCTTCAGTGATGAGGAACTGCGTCTGATCGCTGCGTTAACCGCAGGGGCATTGAATAACGCACTGCTGATCGAACAGTTGGAAAGCCAAAACATCCTACCGGCGGCTGCTCCCGCCTTTGAAAAGGCCGCGCATACCGAGATGATCGGTCTTTCTTCGGGTATGACTCAGCTAAAAAAAGAGATTGAGATCGTTGCTGCATCCGATCTTAACGTGCTGATCGGCGGGGAAACCGGTACCGGGAAGGAGCTGGTCGCTCAAGCTATTCATCAGGGTTCAGCGCGTTCGACAAACCCGCTTATCTACCTGAACTGCGCGGCACTGCCGGAAAGCGTGGCCGAAAGCGAGCTGTTCGGGCATGTGAAAGGGGCGTTTACCGGTGCCATCAGCCACCGCAGCGGCAAGTTTGAAATGGCCGATAAAGGCACGCTGTTCCTCGATGAAATTGGCGAACTCTCTCTCGCCTTACAGGCTAAATTGCTACGCGTTCTGCAATACGGCGATATACAGCGCGTGGGTGACGATCGCAGTCTGCGGGTTGATGTGCGCGTGCTGGCAGCAACCAATCGCGACTTACGCGAAGAGGTGCTGGCAGGACGTTTTCGTGCCGACTTGTATCACCGTCTGAGCGTATTCCCGCTTTTGGTTCCTCCCCTGCGCGAACGCGGCGAAGATGTGATTCTTCTGGCAGGCTATTTCTGCGAGCAATGCCGCGTAAGGCTGGGATTGACTCGTGTGGCGCTCAGCCAACGTGCCCACGCCCTGCTGCTGACTTACGCCTGGCCGGGGAATGTACGAGAACTGGAGCATGCCATCCACCGCGCCATCATTCTTGCCCGGGCAGAGCGGAGCGGTGATAACGTCGTGCTGGAAGCACACCACATTGCGCAACAGGGTGCACCTGAACGCCCGGTGCAGGAGAGCCAAAACGTTGCACCAACGCCCAACTTACGCCATGCCACAGAAGATTTTCAGCGCACGGTGATTAATCAGGCATTAACGCAGAACGGACACAACTGGGCTGCCAGCGCCAGAGCGCTCGACATCGATGTGGCCAATCTTCATCGATTAGCGAAGCGCTTAAGGATCAAACCATAGCAATATAGGATCTCATCTAAATTAGCTGTAAATAACGTCATATTATATTGCGGAATAAGCACAAAAACGTAGATCACGAGAAATCATCGCATGGAAATATCGTTTCTATTCAATCTTGCTTAGGGCTAACATTCTGTTTTAATCAATGCTCACGAAAAGTAAATAACTATTCATTCTTATTATTGAAAAACCATATATTACAAAAAACCACTACAGTATGGATAAGTTAATTCACATAATAATGATTATCATTATTATGAATGGTATTCTCATTCACATGTAGCAGGACATTATCTTGATAAGCATAAGCAGACTGGGTAGAAAATATCTATTTATCTGTATTTTACCCATTTCATCACACTGTATGTCGTTTGAAAAACAAAATGAACACATCAACAGTGATACAATCGTTGTTGAAGCATCAGAAAATAACCCTACATTAATAAATGTTAAAAATACTTTAACAACGGGCACAAACAATGCGGATATATTTGGTAGCAAGACATCATTACAAATAAATAACTCAAGAAATGAAGGCGGAGCCATAGATGTTGGCATTCGTGGTTTGCAGAACAATGGTAGAGTCCCTATTGTCATTGATGGTAGTCTACAGTCAACCAATACCTGGAGAGGCTATCAGGGGAGTGCCGACAGAACCTACATAGACATGGATCTCATTAATACGATATCTGTTGAAAAAGGGGTTACGGCAGGTCAATTTGGCAGTGGCGCTATTGGCGGAATGATAAAAATTAAAACATTAGAGGCTAAAGACATTATCCCAAAAGGGGATAACCTAGGGTTACTTTTAAAAGGAAACATTTTTAATAACAATAGAAGGCCAGATATTCTCGCTGATGACACCCATCAGTCTACGTATATTTTATCCAATGGCATAAAAGAAAATAAATTTAATAATGGATCATTAACTTTTGGTTTGGCCTATCTCGATGCCGACATTGATGTTGTTTTTGCTCACAGTGAGAGATACCAAGGAAACTACTTTTCAGGAAAACATGGCGCTGACAAATATCAAGATAAATCACCTATCTCGCCAGGGCAAGAGGTCGTAAACACAAGCTACGAAAGCCATTCCAGCATTCTTAAAACTGGGTTAAATCTCACCCCTTCGCAGAGAGTTGAGCTTAACATCAGAAGGCATCAACAGCGTGCCGGAGAGGTTCTTGCGGCGTACTGGAGCAAAGACAGCTCAAATCGAGATGGCCTGGAAAGCATGCCTCAATGGGAACTTGGGTCGGCAATAATAAATGCAGCCTCATTCAGTTATAGCTACAAACCAGAGAACCTTCTTATTGATTTTAATATGGGCATGTGGTGGACAACAGGAAAATACAATCAGCATAATGGCTATGCTGAAGATGTTGGCGCAAAAAATGCCGGACAATACTTTCATACTTATGATGATGATAGGAAAGGGATTAACCTGACAAACACATCATCTTTATCCAATACCCCGGTCAATCTTACTTATGGTATAGAGATTACAACACAAAAAATACGCCCTTTAAATAAACGATACCAATCGATATGGACACCACAAGCCACCTATCCAGGAGACGAACTGCTGAGCGCAGCGAGAAATGCACAAGGAATAGGAAAGGCACTATTTTTCAATACCGAGTATGACGGTGATAGATTTCATGCCCTCGTAGGTTGGCGTGGACATACATTTGAAATAAACGATAAAAACCAGAATCATAAAATTAAATATCAAGAGAGAAACGATATTTTTGGCGCCTTGACATTTCATATTTTTAAAAATATTGATCTTTTTACAAAAATCGCTAATACATATAGGAACCCAAGTTTATTTGAAAGCACCGTATCTGGACAAACAGCCTCTTATAGCCCAAATCATCCTATAAAACCTGAAAAATTGAGATCTTTGGAAATGGGAGTCAAAATAAATAAAGGTAGTTTAGTATTAAAAGACGATGCCTTTAAGATAAAAATATCATACTTCAAAAATAACATAGAGAATTATTTATCACAAGGACGCAATCCTCAACAAAATAAAACCCTCGATGCTTATATTATTACAAAAAACTATGAAAAGTTCACCCTTTCAGGATATGAGTTTGAAGCCAATTATGATTCAACGTATTTTTTTAGCAACATTGACGTCACGTTGTATAATAACGCGACATTGTGCTCAAAAGAAGAAATGAATCTCAGCAACTCTCCCGATCCCTGTAACTCCGTTGGTTTCCCATGGGGCTTAACTGCATCAAGGATCCCGCCGAAAAGAAATATATCAGCAGCTATTGGCATAAAATTACTGGATCAACATCTTTATACTGGCACAAGAATTCGCTACAACTCAGGGAAAGAATATCCACAAGGTTGGTTGGCAGGCACAGCGGCGGCCCCCATTGAGAGACAATATGCCTCGACTACGTTTGACTTTTTCGCTAAATACAATATAACAAAGGACATCGACGTGTCCTTTAACATAGATAATCTGACTAATCGCTACGCTTTCGACCCAGGCTCGGTTATTTACATGCCGATACCAGGTAGAACATTCAGAATTGGATTTGAAGCTAAATTCTAAATATATCCTTCATCTGCTCTGTATTATACCCTAAATAATTCGAGTTGCAGGAAGGTGGCAAGCGATGGCCTGCTGGATGAATCTCAAGGATGAGATTCATTAAAATGTGATCCATCGGGAAATCTTTATTATCTCCAGGTCGGGCACAGCGAGACTGCGCCACGTTAGGTTATAATTTGCTCAGACATTCAAATACAGCATCTCTCTACGATTATTCAGAGGCGATCATGACAGTGAATGAACCAGAATCATATACACTGCAAGCCATTCCTCAGCCGAAAACCTATGCGCGTGTACAGAGCACGGCGCTTAGTGATGAAACCCAGCGAGAACGCCTACATCGCGTCTTGCACGCCATGCGTCAGCAGGGTCTTGATGCGTTGATTATCTATGCCGATAAAGAGCATGGCGGCAATTTCGAATACCTGAGTGGATTTATTCCCCGCTTCGAAGAGGCACTGCTGATCGTCGCAAAAAACGGAGCCGCCACCTATGTCATGGGGAATGAGAATCTCAAGCTGGTGCCTCACGCCCGACTGCACGGCACCGTTTTGCACGCGCCCTGCTTCTCTCTGCCCGATCAGCCAAT
>NZ_JAGFPF010000008.1:0-132130 GCF_025962695.1 Candidatus Symbiopectobacterium sp. NZEC135
CCTTTCAGTGTTGTCCATGTTGTGTCGGGTTGACGTAACCTGTTGAAACTAGAAAGCGAGTGTGGTTTGCCAGTAAAATGCCCAGCGATCGGGGGCTAACGTATCGGGGTAGAGCAGGGGTTTACCCAGCGTGACGCTGTGAGATAAATGGCGTGCATTGAGCGTCAGACCTACTGCGGCACCAGCGATGCTGCCGCCCTCGGTGCGGCCACGCTGTTTTTTCACCCAACCAGCGTCAAGCGCGGCAATCAGCGTCATATCGCCCAGCGCGGGGAAGAGGCCCGGTTGCCAGTTGATCTCGTTACGCCAGTAAGCACCCTGTACGCCGTTTAGCGATTGCGCTTTAAATCCACGCACCGAGTAATGGCCGCCAACCGCAATCTGCTCGTTGATAAAAAGGTTATGCGGTGAGGTCTGAGCATAGGCGGTGGTGAGGTAATAGAGGGAGGGGGCGAGGGGATAGAGATAGCTGGCACTGAGGCTGTATTTAAGGAACTGACTGCGCGGGACATCCTGTGCGTGCGGTCGATCTCTTGTGGCACCCAGACCGCGCAACCCCCAGCTCACGGTGGGATTAAACGTGGCATACCCCTGGCCGATTCGGCGGCTGTAATGTGGGCCGAGGGTGAGGCTGTTGACCAAGGCGCTGCTGTTAGTCAATACCTGTTTGGAGAGCCGATTTTCTGTGCGTCTGCGGGTAAACGCGATATCCAATGCCAGCTTCTGATGCCCATCGCGAAACAACGTGCGGTTGATACCAAAACGCTGTGACTGTGATTTACCCTGATAATGCCAGAGGCTGCTGGGAATGGGCTGATGAAAATCATTCCAGTGATTTTGATAGCTAAACAGCCAATAGCCATAAGGCAATGTGACGCCGCCGGTGAGGGTACGATTCCATTTTTCTCGCTGAAATGCCGTATCGTGCGCGGCTGAGAGGTTCCAGCGTTCGGCAAGCTGGAGCGGGTTATCCAGCGTGAGTGAGCTACTCATCAGCGTGGCACAGGTACATCCACTGTTGTCGGCACTGAAATTGATACTGGCGGGAAAGGCTTTTCCCTTGTTCACAATCTGTATTCGCGAGTAGCCGGGTTGATGACCGGGTTGGATGTCGATCGTCACCGGTTGTGATGTCAGGCGATTAAGCTGTTCCAATCCCTGTTCGAGATCGCGCAGGTTTAACAGACGTCCCTGACTGCCGGGAAAAACCATCGCCAGCGAATGCGGTGTTTTTCCCTGCTGAGTAATCGATTCGATACGGCCTTCGGTAATAGCAATGCGTAAGACGCCAGTGGAAACATCCTGTTCCGGTAACCACGCCTGAGAGGTGACATAGCCGCGTTCCAGATACTGTTGAGATACAGCGCGCACCAGTTGGCGCATGTGAGAGACGGTCAGACAGCGATGCTGCCAGGGCGCAACGATGGTTTTTTGGGTTCGCAGAGAAAGAACGGAACTTCCCTCTAAGGCGATGTGGCGCACATTGTGGCATACACCGTCATCGTCTGTGGGCAGCGCTTCTGGTGCTGAAAGAGGCTGCTGCCGTTGCAGTGATTCACGCTGCTGTTCTGCCTGCTCTAACAGCGCTTTTTGCTGCTGCTCCACCTCTGTTCTGTTAATAGGTAAGGGCTCTGCGGCGAAGAGCGCCGATCCGTAAACACTTGTGACTAATACCACCCATATCCGTGATGTTCTGCTCAAAATGCGCAACTCCCTTGCATCGGCTTACATTTTGAACAGTGTACTCATGGCTAATTTTCAGTCTTTAATATGATTGACTTGTATATTTATGGTTTAAAATATTGCAAATAATGATCATTATGAGATTTGTTATCGATTCTTTCGAATGTGTTGTATGTGACGTAACAGTGCGCCTAATACAACATATTCGCCTGCGAAGAGATGCTCGAAGCAATTGCTCATAGTGTGGCGAGCGCACATTTATTTTTCTTCCAGCGCCTTACAATAAATTTTCAAAAAGAAACGGTGTTTTATTTTAAGGGCTATTATCATGCGCATTCCGGTACGCTTCTGCGCTGCGCTTATGGCGGCGTGTTTGTGTAGTGCTTCAGCGATGGCGAACGACATGACTTACCAAACGTCTGCGGTAACCGAAGAAGGGTTGCCAGTGTTCTATCCCGAACTCAAACAGCAGCTCACCTATCCGGGCTCTTGGTTGTCAGGTAACGTGAAGGATTTTGCCGTTTGGAAAAGCGAGGCGCGTCAGAAACTGCGTGCGATGTTGCTGACGCCGGATTCACACCGTGATTTTGCGCCAGTGACCATTGAGCGCGAAGAGCGGGATGGCTATGTCGCCGAGAAGGTGGCATTCAATATCACCGATCAAAGCCGGGTGGCAGGGCTGCTGTTAACACCTAAAACACCGGGTCCGCATCCGGCGATTATCCTGTTGCACGATCACGGCTCGAAATTCGATATCGGCAAAGAGAAGATGATCAAGCCGTGGGGCAACGCGGAGAAACTAGCATCGGCACAGGCGTGGGCCGATAAATTTTTCACCGGGCGTTTTGTCGGTGATGAGTTGGCGAAACGCGGCTATGTGGTGTTGGCGGTAGATGCTATCGGTTGGGGCGATCGCGGCCCACTGAAGTATGAGCAGCAACAGGCGCTGGCGAGCAACTTCTTTAATCTGGGGCGCTCACTGGCGGGCGAGATGGCGTATGAAGATATGCGCGCTACCGATTTTCTCGCGTCGCTCAAGCAGGTGGATGCCAAACGTGTTGGCGTCGTCGGGTTCTCGATGGGCGCTTACCGCGCCTGGCAGTTGGCGGCGCTGTCCGACAAGGTAGCAGCAACGGCCGCTGTTTCGTGGATTGGCACCTATGACGGACTCATGACACCGGGCAATAACGTGCTGCGTGGTCAGTCTGCCTTCTATATGTTGCACCCCGGTTTGCCTGCGCAATTTGATTTCCCCGATGTGGCAAGTGTCGCGGCACCTAATCCGATGCTGTTCTTTAACGGTGGCAAAGATAAGCTGTTCCCTGAAAGCGCGGTACAAGGTGCCTACGATAAGATGCACCGCGTGTGGAAATCACAAAATGCTGACAACAAGCTGGAAACTAAAATATGGCCTGAGCTAGGACATGTGTTCTATCAGGAACAGCAGGCGGAAGTGTTTAATTGGCTGGATCGTTACTTAATGCCAAAACCGTAATATCGCAGGCGCGGGGGATATCACCGCGCCTGTGCTTTCGCGGTTAGTTGAGCAAAAGTCGATTCAGATAAGCGATATCGCCCGGTGTGTTCAGTGCGCAGCTTGCCTGAATCCGCGCAACCTCCAACTGCGGCAGCGACTGGATGTTTTGTCGCAGCTTGGCATTCAGGTCTGTTTTGTGGGCCACAGTCTGTTGGCGCGTGACCGTCACGGTAAGGCTTTCACCGTCGGTCAGGTGCAGCGTTACACGGTGGAAGCGCGCGTCAGGGTTCAATTCATCCGGCGGTGCGCTGGCATCCGGCTGACGTTTCACTTTATCTGCCAGCGCTGCGATAGCGTCATCAACCGGGCCTTCAGCAAAGCGCGCCAGCGTCAATTCGCCTTCCAGCAGACCCGCCGCAATCACATACTCCAGGCTAAAACGCCCTTCCATACCGGTGGTGGCTTTATGAATAAACGGCGCAACATCTCCGCCGGGGGGAAACGCTACCGTAATGCTCTCAACGCGAGCGATCAGCGAAGGAATATCACCGTGCTGCGCCAGCCATTGCTGGCGTAGTGCAAAAGCGGCTTCCCCGGCGCTGTGTGTGCCGCCACAGGTGGGATAGCTTTTAAATTCCAGACCGGGCGTGACAATGCGCCAGGGCGCGCCCCAGTTTTCACTCAATTTCTCCGGGTGCTGCTGCCCATCGCCGTGTGATGACAGAAAATCATCCAGTACCTGCGTGGTGTTTCCACTAAACCCCGCCAATGTCAGCTTGGTGGCGGTTAACCCGGCACGGGCAGCCAGCCCGGCGTGCAGCGGTTTTACTGCCGATCCAAACTGTGCGCGCAGCCCTGCGGCCTGCGTTGCCGCCAGTCCGAGGATGTTCTGTGTTTGTGTCACCGAGGCACCGAGCAAACGTGCCGCCGCCGCCGCCGCGGCAATCGCACCCAGCGTCGCGGTGTTGTGATAGCCGAGGCCGTAGTGACGTGCGCCCGCCGCGAGCCCGATGCGCCCGGCAACTTCTACGCCAATCACATAGGCGGCGAGAAAATCCGCTTCATGCAAACCCGTGTCTTCGGCGCTCAGCGCAAATAGCGCAGGCAGAATCACCGTGCTCGGATGGCCGCGAAAGGCGGGATGATAATCATCAAAATCGAGCGCGTGCCCCACATAGCCCAATATTACACTGCGCGTCAGGCTATCTGATGCGGAAAATACCTGACGCAGTGGTGCCAGATTGCTGTCGTGAATGGCGCCTTGAGCAATGGGGAGGGCGGTGGCGACAAAATCCATCACGCCGTCGCGTGCGGCGTCGAGTGCGGCAGTATCCGGTGTGGTATTAACGATGTGATGAGCGAGTGTAGCGGTAATATCCTGCGATGTGGTCATGTGAAAAGGCAATCAAGTAAATGCATGAATGCCTATAGGTATAATTGAAAGCACCGTACGCTGTATAGCGCAAATTTTGCATTATACCCGTCATACTTCAAGTTGCAGGTGCGTTGGCTGCCCTCGTTATTCGGCCCATCCCTGGGCCTCACCTCTTACGAGGCCGCCGCACACGGCGTTCAAATCTGCTCCCGGCAGATTTGTCACCCGAATCACTTACCTGAGTAAGCTCATCGGGATTCATTCGCTTGCCGCGTTACGAGACTCATAAATGAGCCTCGCCCTAAAGGGCCAGCGCACGCGCTGTTCAAAACGTAAACGTTTTGTCCTGCAACTCGAATTATTTTGGGTATAGCAGTGCATCACCGTCAGAAACGGTCTTTGAGCTGTCCCGGCGTGATGCCAAAGGCGCGGCGAAATGCCGTCGAGAAGTTCGCCGGGCTGTTGTAGCCTGCAATATGGGCGGCCTGCGCAATACCCAGTCCCTCTTTTTGCATGGCGACCATGGCGCGTTGCAGTCGATTGCGGCGCAGGTACTCAAACACGCTCATGCTAAACGCCTGGCGAAAATGGCGCTGTAAGGTGCTTTCACTCATGTTGACCTGCTTGGCGATCTCTTCCATCGACAACTGATCCGCAGCTCCACTTTCCAACATATCGCGAACTTCCTGTACCCGATGGTAGATGCGCAGCGGTACACGCGCATTTTTTTCCTGCGCGGTGCTCAGCAAAGCGCTGAAGGCTTCAACGATCAGGCTCAGGCATTGGGATTCCAATTGCAAACGCTGCAACGGCGTGGAGCAGGGATCTGAATTGAGGATCTGCATAGCGATCGCCATTGCCTGACGCGACGGCATCCAGTGGTGCACCGCTAAATGCGTTTGGGTGAAATCATAGAGGGGGCGCCACTCATCAACGGAGTCCAAAAGATTACCGTACAACCACTCGCGGCTAAAGGTGAGCGACAGGGTGCGTTCGTACTCGTCACGCTTACCGATGCGGGTAAATAACACCGGAGACATCAGCGACACCAGCGAGGCGGGCTGTGCCTTGTTGAGATGCAACTGCTGGTGGTCATAGCTGACCTGTGCCTGCCCATTGACCACGATAGCCAGTTTGATCGCATCTTCCAACTGACCCTGGGTTTTCATGTTGTGCAAATTGATCACATCAGCGGTGTGCAAAATCAGGTGGCGATTGAGCGGCATCACGCTAAAGCTGCCGTACAGCACCGGTGTTTCATCAATCAATCGCGGCCCGACAAAGCGGTACTGGTTAGAGACCAGACTGGATTGTTGAACGATATGATCTTTGTAAATCGCCTTGGAGGATGGAACGCTGCTGTGCACGAGTCTCTATCACCTATGGTTAACGTGGTTTTTTACCATCCATATTGGCGCTTATGCAAAAGACTTTGCGTCTGGCGCAAACCCTTTCCAGAAGCACAAATGTAACAATGTCGGCGTCAAATTGGTAATGCAAATACTTCTCAGTAGCATTTTTCGTCTTTATGATGTCGGATTACAGCAACGAGAGTGGCGCATGCCTGACAAGCGGAGAGGGTAACGCCATACAGAAGACCATGACGCACTGCGCACCTTCCCGATAAACCGCCGCTCCCGCCGGTTTTCTCTCCGACTTCGACAACTATTTTCCGATGCCACCCATGAGCACATTTGCCATGGTTGAGGGCATTTTTCTTACTTATGACAGCATTACAGGGCGACTCTGATGAAAAAACGATTTTCCCGCCATACTCTGGCGACCTTGATCGGTGCCAGCTGTGGCGCTGCGTCTTTGCTGGTTTCAGCGCAGGCGGCAATTCCCACTGAAGCAGAACAGAACAGCGGCGACACCATGGTAGTGACGGCGGCGGAACAAACGCGTCAGGCACCGGGCGTGTCGGTCATCACCCAGGAAGATATCCAGCGTCGTCCGCCGGCGAACGACCTCTCCGAGATCATCCGTACCATGCCGGGCGTGAACCTGACCGGTAACTCTACCAGTGGCTCTCGCGGTAACAACCGCCAGATCGACATTCGCGGCATGGGGCCGGAGAACACCCTGATTCTGATCGATGGCAAACCGGTTTCCAGCCGTTCGTCAGTGCGTTACGGCTGGCGCGGTGAGCGCGATACGCGTGGTGACACCAACTGGGTGCCGAGCAACATGGTTGAACGCATCGAAGTACTGCGTGGCCCGGCAGCGGCGCGCTACGGCAACGGTGCGGCGGGTGGCGTGGTGAATATCATCACCAAGCAGCCTACCGGTGAGTGGCACGGCGGGTGGAACAGCTATATGAGCTTCCCCGAGCACAAATCGGAAGCGGCCACCAAGCGTACCGATTTTAACCTGATGGGCGGCCTGACCGATACATTGAGCATGCGTCTGTACGGTAACTACAGTAAAACGCAGGCCGATGCCTGGGATATTAATAATGGTCACCAGTTGTCTCCCAATGCTGCTATTCCGGCAGGGCGCGAAGGGGTGCGTAACAAAGATATTAACGGCCTGTTGCGCTGGGAGTTTATGCCGCAGCAGACGCTGGAATTTGAAATGGGTGCCAGCCGTCAGGGTAATATTTATGCGGGCGACACTGAGAACAACAATGGTAATACGGATACCCGAGCACTGTTTGGGCAAGAAACCAACCGTATGTATCGCCAGAAGTATGCGTTAACCCATCGCGGTTACTGGGACAGCGGTGTGAGCGCGTTGTCCTACTTCCAATATGAAAGAACCGACAACTCACGCATCTTCGAACAGTTGGCTGGAGGCCCTGCTGGACGCCCAACGGGAAATTATTATACCAATATCAAACTGGATGCCTACACGGCTCACAGTGAAGTCAATATTCCGTTTGAGGCGTTGTTTAACCAAACGGCGACTATTGGTGCGGAATGGGTAGAGCAGAAGATGCACGATCCTTCTTCCAATACCCAAACCACAACGGAAGCAGGCAGCATTGGCTCGATCGCGGATACTAATCGCAGCCAGGATATTTCTGCGCGTATCGCCTCTGTGTTTGTAGAAGACAATATTGAAGTGACGGACAGCACCATGCTGACGCCAGCGCTGCGTGTGGATAACCACAGTGTTGTTGGTACCAATTGGAGTCCGTCACTCAACCTGTCACAACAGTTAGGTGATGATTTTACCTTGAAGATGGGGATTGCACAGGCTTATAAAGCACCAAACCTTTACCAGTTGAACCCGAACTATCTGCTCTATAGCCGTGGTAACGGTTGCTATGGCGGTGGTGCCTGTTATCTGATGGGTAATGATGACCTCAAAGCTGAAACCAGTGTTAATAAAGAAGTTGGCATTGAATTCAAGCGTGATGGTTATCAGGCGGGTGTGACTTACTTCCGCAATGATTATCGCAATAAGATTGAATCCGGTTGGGTTAAAACGGGCAATGCGAGTGGCGGGAGTAATGCAAGTTATGCTAATGCCAATGTCTACCAATGGGAAAATGTCCCCAAAGCGCTGGTAGAAGGACTTGAAGGTTCTCTGACGGTACCCGTAACAGATACGATCAACTGGAATAACAACATTACCTGGATGTTGCGCTCCGAAAATAAAACCACCGGCGATTATCTGTCTATTACGCCAGAGTTTACGCTGAATTCTTCCGTTAGTTGGCAGGCGACCGAAGATCTTTCTTTCCTTGGAACGATGACTTGGTATGGCCGTCAAAAACCGAAGAAATACAACTATCAGGGCACACCAGTGGCATCAATACCTCTCAGTGCTGCCTATGATACTCATGAAGTAAGTCCGTATGCGGTGTTTGGTTTAAGTTCAACCTATAAAGTTAACAAAAATCTGAGCATCACCGGTGGGGTAGATAACCTGCTTGATAAACGTCAGTTCCGTGCTGGCAACGCTCAATCGTTATTAAATACGGCAGGAACGGCGGTTTCGTCTTACGGCGCAGGCGCAGCCACCTTTAACGAACCGGGTCGTACGTTCTATGTAAGCGTCAACACCTCGTTCTAAGTGGTATGAAAGACCAAACCCGGCACAGGTTGACTGCGCCGGGTTTTTAATTGCATTACATATCGTGTTTTGTTTCAGGAAGAGGCCGCCAGACGGGGAATAAACGCCGCTGCTTGCTCCTGATAGCGTGGTACATCGTTGACCTGGAAAATTGCCACCGCCTGCGTAAGCTGGCGTGCCTGTTCTTCCAGTGAAGCCGCTGCGGCCGCGGATTGTTGCACCAGCGCGGCGTTTTGTTGCGTAACGCCATCGATATCATTAATTGCCTGACTGACCTGATGAATGCCCTGACTTTGTTCATCGGACGCGGTGGCAATCTCTTCGATCAACGCATTTACCTGACCGATGGCCTCAATAATGCTATCCATCACATCGCCGGTGCGGGTGACGTGCCGCGCACCGGCATCGACGCGCTCGACGGATTCGGCTATCAGGGTTTCGATGTCTTTGGCGGCCTGCGCGCTTTTCTGCGCCAGATTGCGCACTTCACTGGCAACCACGGCAAAACCGCGCCCTTGTTCACCGGCGCGTGCCGCTTCGACCGCCGCGTTCAGCGCGAGAATATTGGTCTGGAACGCGATGCTGTTGATCATGCTGGTGATGTCAGTGATTTTATGCGAACTGGCGGCGATGCTGTCCATAATACCACCCAGCTCTTTGCCCATTTCCCAGCCCTGTTTCGCCACGCCGGTGGCTTTTTCTGCCAGACGCGTGGCTTGATGGACATTGTCGGTGTTGTGCTTGAGCGTGGTGCCCAGCTGTTCCATGCTGGCCGCCGTTTGTTGCAGAGCCGCCGCCTGCTGCTCGGTACGGCTGGAGAGATCGTTATTGCCCGCGTAGATCTCCGACGTCCCCACATAGATGGCATCGGCGCTGCCGCGAATGGCAATAACGGTCGCCTTCAGGCTGTCCTGCATTTCCCGTAAATAGGGCACTAACTGCCCGGCATCGTTGCGACCAAAGCCGTCCAGATTCTTCTCTAGCTTGCCTTCGGTCAGGGTGCGGAAGTGGTGGCGGATTGCCGTGAGTGGCTTGATGACGCAGCCGACCAGGTAGCGATCGGTGAGCAGCAGGATCACCGCCCCGGCCAGCAGTGCCATCATCAGGATGTTTTTACACCATGACACCAGACGATCGATGGTTTGCACCGTCTGGTTATCGGCGGCGACCGCTTGATAGCCATTGACGGCCGCAATGAACTTTTCATTCAACGGATGAAAATCATCGCGGAATACGCGCCGATATTCGGCAAATTTTTTCTCTTGCAGCGCGCTCATCATTGGTTGCAGGCCCTGTTGCAGGACGTTCTGCCAGTTTTGCACGGTTTCATCGACCGTTTGCTGTGTAACCTGCGGGTGAGGCATGACTTTGAAGGCCTCCAGACTGGCGGCACTGTTTTTATATTCATCAACAGCTTGCGCCAGCGTGGCATCCACATCGGTCAGTTTGCCGCTTTGCATGAGCGTCACCACCTGATTCAAGCGGATTGCGGTGTTCATGGATTGATTCGCGCCTTTGGTCAGCGTGTTCAATCCTTCCACCTGGGTATTACCCACGATCAAATAGTGCGTTGCTTGATTAAGGGCGGAGAGCGTAAACCACGCCACCCCCCCCCACAGCAAAAGAAACAGCGTCAACACCATCAGCAGCACCTTCCTGATGGTCATATTGCGTAAAAAAGACATGATGATACCTATCCATTTTCCAACCCCTGGTGATGTTAAGCTACGGCAAGATACGGGAATTCTTACATACGTCTTTTTTATAGGTCGAGGGCAGTATAACAAGCTGAAATTGTTGAAAGTTACCCAATGTAAACCCCAAACGCGCACAGGGGATATGTCGACAAGGGGCGCTCGTGGTATGCTCAAGTAAAAAACGCTTATTCCCATATCATGGTTTACAGGGTGTGTGCCCTTGCGCGACCAGCAATGTTGCATTATTTATGTTGATTTTATGTAAACGGAATTAACAAAACGTTCAAAAATTGATATGCTGGAGTGCATAACGATCTTACTGCCGGGTACGCCACCCTACATTTTCACAGGCGAAGGACACATCGCCTAACGCGTAACCGGGTATATACCCGTCATACTTCACGTTGCAGGTGCGTTGGCTGCGCTCACTCACCCCAGTCACTTACCTGAGTAAGCTCCTGGGGATTCGATCCCTTGCCGCCTTCCTGCAACTCGAATTATTTTGGGTATGGATATCACAACCGGGAGCGAGAGCGCCGGACATAACGAAGACAATGAGAGCGAGGAGAGAATCGTGCTAGAAGAATATCGCAAGCACGTGGCCGACCGGGCTGCACAGGGCATCGTACCCAAGCCGTTAGACGCTTCACAGATGGCCGCGCTGGTGGATGCGCTGAAGAAACCGCCTGTTGGCGAAGAAGAGGTGTTGCTGGATCTGCTGGTAAACCGCGTGCCGCCGGGCGTTGATGAAGCCGCCTACGTAAAAGCCGGTTTTCTGGCGGCGGTCGCGAAAGGGGAAGCCCATTCTCCGTTGGTCAGCCCTGAAAAAGCCGTTGAACTGCTTGGCACCATGCAAGGCGGTTATAACATTCATCCGCTAATTGACGCGCTGGACAATGAGGCGCTGGCTCCCATCGCGGCCGATGCGCTGTCGCACACGCTGCTGATGTTCGATAACTTCTACGATGTGGAAGAGAAGGCCAAAGCGGGTAATGTACACGCCAAACGCGTAGTGCAATCCTGGGCTGATGCCGAATGGTTCCTGTCTCGTCCTAAACTGGCGGAGAAAATTACCGTCACTGTTTTCAAAGTCACCGGTGAAACCAATACCGATGATCTCTCTCCGGCACCCGATGCCTGGTCTCGCCCTGATATCCCACTGCATGCATTGGCGATGTTGAAAAACGCCCGCGATGGCATTACGCCGGATCAACCCGGTGCCGTTGGCCCGATCAAACAGATCGAAGCCCTCAGCCAGAAAGGCTACCCGTTGGCCTACGTGGGTGACGTGGTGGGAACCGGTTCTTCGCGTAAATCCGCCACCAACTCGGTGCTGTGGTTTATGGGGGACGATATCCCTCACGTGCCGAACAAGCGCGGTGGTGGCGTGGTGCTGGGCGGCAAAATTGCACCTATCTTCTTCAACACCATGGAAGATGCGGGCGCGTTGCCGATCGAAGTCGATGTAAACGAACTCAACATGGGCGATGTGATCGACATCTACCCCTACAAAGGCGAAGTTCGCCTGCACGACAGCGATACCGTGCTGGCAACCTTTGCACTAAAAACCGACGTACTGCTCGATGAAGTGCGTGCCGGTGGCCGTATCCCGTTGATCATTGGTCGCGGTCTGACCACCAAAGCGCGCGAAGCGCTGGGCCTGCCTGCGAGCGATGTCTTCCGTCAGGCGAAGGATGTGGTGCAGAGCACGCGCGGTTTCTCGCTGGCGCAGAAGATGGTAGGTCGCGCCTGTGGCGTTGCTGGGATTCGCCCGGATCAGTATTGCGAACCCAAGATGACCTCCGTCGGTTCTCAGGACACCACCGGTCCGATGACCCGTGACGAACTGAAAGACCTGGCCTGCCTTGGCTTCTCTGCCGACCTGGTGATGCAGTCATTCTGCCACACGGCCGCTTATCCGAAGCCGGTTGACGTCACCACGCATCACACGCTGCCAGACTTTATCATGAACCGTGGCGGTGTTTCCCTGCGTCCGGGCGATGGCGTTATCCACTCCTGGCTCAACCGCATGCTGCTGCCGGATACAGTAGGCACCGGCGGTGACTCCCATACCCGTTTCCCGATCGGTATCTCCTTCCCGGCGGGCTCTGGGCTGGTGGCGTTTGCCGCCGCCACGGGCGTGATGCCGTTGGACATGCCGGAATCGGTGTTGGTGCGCTTTAAGGGCAAGATGCAGCCGGGGATTACCCTGCGCGATCTGGTGCATGCCATCCCGCTGTACGCCATTAAACAGGGCTTGTTGACCGTTGAGAAGAAAGGCAAGAAGAACATCTTCTCCGGCCGCATTCTGGAAATCGAAGGGTTGCCTGACCTGAAGGTGGAGCAAGCGTTCGAACTGACCGATGCCTCCGCTGAGCGCTCTGCCGCTGGGTGTACCATCAAGCTGGATAAAGCCCCGATCATTGAGTACCTGAACTCTAACATCGTGCTGCTCAAGTGGATGATCGCTGAAGGCTACGGCGATCGTCGTACGCTGGAGCGTCGCGTGCAGGGCATGGAAAAATGGCTGGCCGATCCGCAACTGCTGGAAGCCGATCCCGATGCAGAATATGCCGCGGTGATCGATATCGATCTGGCGGACATCAAAGAGCCTATCCTGTGTGCGCCGAACGATCCGGACGATGCGCGCTGGCTGTCGGATGTGCAGGGCGAGAAGATTGACGAAGTGTTTATCGGCTCCTGCATGACCAACATTGGTCACTTCCGTGCGGCGGGTAAACTGCTGGATCAGCATAAAGGCCAACTGCCGACGCGCCTGTGGGTGGCACCGCCGACCAAGATGGACGCCGCGCAATTGACGGAAGAAGGCTATTACAGCGTGTTTGGTAAAAGCGGTGCACGCGTTGAGATCCCCGGCTGTTCTTTGTGCATGGGTAACCAGGCGCGAGTAGCCGATGGCGCAACGGTGGTATCGACTTCCACCCGTAACTTCCCGAACCGTTTGGGCACTGGTGCTAATGTGTATCTGGCGTCTGCGGAGCTGGCTGCGGTGGCCTCACTACTGGGCAAACTGCCAACACCGGACGAGTATCTGGCGGCGATGTCGCAGGTGGAAAAAACGGCGCAGGATACCTATCGCTACCTGAATTTCGATCGGCTGGACCAGTATACGGCGAAAGCGGACGGGGTGATTTTTCAAAGTGCTGTCTAAGTTTTCCCCCTTTCTCTGAAGATAAGGGCCCATAATAATATGGGCCTTTTTTTATGTTGGTTTTTGGGTCAGAAGGTAGAAGGGCTTGTATGTTATAAAATAAGTGCCAAAAGTTACGATTAAAAATAGCCTTTTCGTCCTCGGTCATAAGAGGGGCATTCATCAATGAGGTGTGTGTGTTGGCAACACCGTTGATTTTAGTTGCAATGCCTATCTTCCTTCCTTTTTTATTCCCATCGAAACGGTCAGTTATCGGAAAAATATCAACGATATCATATGCTCTATCTCTGTTTGTCCTTTCCATACAGTTCCTTTTATCTCCTTTGCGGAGAGTGTAAATCATTCCTTTTTCCCTGAGGCGATAAGTAGCGGACTTATTGCCAATGTATTTATTGTTTTCAGGGAAATATGCACGTTTTACTGAGATCGCAGGTATCATTCCCTCCTCATCACGTTTTTGCTGGATTATCACTGTGCGATGTAGTGTGGCCCGCTACAATTGATAGTAAGCACTACCATGGGAGGATGGCGTCATGGATTATGAATTTTTACGGGATGTCTCAGGCCAGGTCATTGTGCGTATGTCAATGGGGCACGAAGCCGTTGGCCACTGGTTTAATGAAGAAGTTAAAGAACAGCTTGCTCTGCTTGACGAGGTAGAAGAAGCGGCGCGCGATGTGGCAGGGAGTGAGCGCCAATGGCAAAAAGTCGGGCACGAATATACCCTGTTGCTGGACAGCGAAGAGGTGCTCATTCGCGCTAATCAACTCTCCTTCGCCATGGATGAGATGGAAGAAGGCATGAGCTATTACGATGAAGAGAGTCTGGCGCTGTGTGGGGTGGATGACTTTTTAACGCTGGTAACCAAGTACCGGGAGTTTGTGCAACATCCTCGATAATCAAACGCCTGCGTTGTTAAACGCAGGCGCTGTTTCCTCCAGGCAATGCGCGCTTCTGGTGCGCATCACTCCTCTTGCGTTACTTTTGTGCTTCCACCCAGACGTCAGACAGGGTGTTTTCAATGCCATCCGCCGTGAGTGAATGATCGTGTACGCGCCGGTTGTAAATCGTGATGTACTGCGGTGAAATCAGGCTGATATCCGGCAGTTCACGTCCGACAATCTTCTGAAATTCGATAAACTTTTGCTTTCGCACTGCGGGATTGTTCTCGGTTTGCGCCTCTTCCAGCAGGCGATCGACCTCGGCATTCTGGTAGTGAGAGGCGTTAGAGAACGGCACGCCTTTGCGGAAATTCTTCGACCAGTAAATGCGTTGTACGCCAACGGTAGGATCGAACAGATTACTGTGCCCGTTTAACGTGAACGAGAAATCGCGATCGGTATAAACACGTTTCACAAAGGCAGAGAGATCCTGAGAGCGCAGCGTGACGTCAATGCCAATCTTTGCCAGAGAGGAGCGCACAATCTCACCGGTGGGTTTCAGACCGTCAGATATCGGGTTGTAATCCAGCGTGGTTTTAAAACGAATGCCTTTGGCATCGCGCGGATAACCCGCTTCATCCAGCAACTGATTGGCACGTTTGATATCTAGCGCATAGGGTGAAGGGGAGGGATCGTGGAAATCCTTTAACCCCGGCGCGATGGGAGAGGTGGTCACCGTGGCATAGCCGTAATAAGCCACCTTGCGAATCAATTCACGGTCTAACGTGTGTGCAATGGCCTGACGCACTTTCAGGTTTTTGAAATGCTCATCATCCAGATTGAACTGGAGTGAGGAGACGTTATAGGAATAGCTGGTGCCTTTGGTTTCAAACGCCAGTTTTGGTATCGCTTTCAGGCGATCCAGATCGCTGAGCGCCACCGGAGAACGATAGCCAAGATCCACCGTGCCGGTTTCAAAGGCTACCGATCGCGATGAGGCGTCAGGAATAAAGCGGATCACAATCTGATCGACATACGGCTTTGCTTTATCCCAATAGTTGGGATTACGTTTGAGGATCAGATGGCTACCGCGCTCCCACTGGCTAAACAAGTACGGGCCGGTGCCGATCGGCGCGCTTCCGTTCGGGTTTTTAAGCGGATCGGTATTCTCGTAGATGTGCTTGGGCAATATCGGCGATTCTGCAGCGGTCAGCGCGCGTAACAGATAAGGCGCAGGCTGCGACAGCTCAATCACTGCGGTGTTGGCATCGGGCGTTTTCACCTCCGTCACGCTGGCAAAGGTGCTGGCGCCACGTGGATGATATTTTTTAAGCAGTTCTATCGAGTAAGCCACATCCGCTGAGGTGAAATCCTGCCCATCGTGCCATTTCACCCCCTTGCGCAGATGAAAGGTATAGGTTTTGCCATCGGGGCTGACTTCCCAAGCAGTGGCTAATTGCGGCTGGGGATTAAGATCAAAATCGTATTTCAGCAACCCTTCCGTCACCTTGCCGCTCACACTCAGGCTTGGCGTAGCCACGGTGGACAGTGCCACCAGCGTAGGTGGCTCGGCGTTCAAGACGATATTCAGCGTGCCACCGCGCTGTGGCTCCGGCGTTTGTGCGTATACGGTCGCGCCGCTGGTGGCTAACAGGGCGTACAACGCCAGCGTTGCCGCGAGCTTTACCGGACGCTGTTGACGCTTTTTCCCTAAACGAAAGTCTATCCAATTCATAAGCACCTCAACCTTGTCATGCGTTGTCGTTATTGGTTTTCATCACCGTAATGGTAATCACGGCTGGCCGCTTGCGCGCTGACCAGCCCGCTACGAACATCCTGGGCGATAGCGTGTGCAGAACGCTCGCGTGCGTCACCCAAACCGCCGCCGCCCGGCGTTTCTACCACCAGGTGTTCGCCCGGAGGGATCGCCTGTCTGCCTTTTCCTTTCAGCAATGCGCCGGAGGCCAGACTCACTCTGCCCGGCGCGCCGTCCGCACCGCCTTCTGCGCCACGGGCGGGATAAACGATGCGATCCCACGCCGCACCCAGTAACATTGGTGCCTGCTGCCCATGGGAAATTTCGATGATTTGCCCCAAGCCTCCGCGCTGCCGGCCTGCGCCGCCGGAATCCGGTCGGTACTCTTTACGCCAGAACACCAGTGGACTCATGGTTTCCAGAATTTCGATGGAGATATTGCGCACGCCGCTGGGGAATGAGGTGGTGGAAAGCCCGTCCAGCGTCGGGCGACCACCGGTGCCACCGGTGGAAAAGCTGGTGATGGTAAAGCGCTGTTCATTGACCAATCGCTCATTGGAGTAGCCCGCAATCGGATGGCCGCCCGACAGGCGGATATTCCACAGCGACGAAGAGCCTTCGGCAGGCACTGCGCCGGGGCGCGCCTGACGCAGGCAGCCAAACACCACATCCGGCAACAGCTGACCGATAATGTGGCGTGCGGCCACCGCCGCAGGGTAGGGCGCATTGACGATAGAACCCTCCGGTGCGTTCACGTGAATCACACCCAACGATCCGGCATTGTTGGGAATATCGGCACCGATCAGGCAGCGAATACCAAACGAGGTGTAGGCATCGGTGTAGGCTTTAACCACGTTAATGCCTTGCGGAACATAGGGATCGGTGCCGGTAAAATCGACCTCAATCTCGCCGTCGCGGATGTGCAACGTGGCGCGAAGGCGGATCGGCGCATCATAACCATCCACCAGCAGTTCGTTGCTCCAACTCCCTTGCGGCCACTGGCGCACCGCGTCACGCATTGCCTGCTCGGAGTGTTGTAAAATATGCTCGCCCACCGGCACCAGCGAATCGAGGGCGAATTCATCCATCATGCGGTTGAGGAAGCGGGCTCCGACGTCATTACAGGCCACCAGCGCCAGTAAATCGCCCTCGACCTGCTCCGGTTCACGCACGTTGGCGCGAATAATATCCAGCACCACCTGATTGATGTGCCCGCCATCGATAAAGCGCAGCAGCGGCAGAAATAGCCCCTCGTGATAGATCACCTGACCGTCGGGTCCTGGGCCTAAGCCGCCGATATCCGCGACGTGCAGCGTAGAGGCGAACAGGCCGACCGCCTGCTCCTGACGAAATACCGGCGTTACCATCGTCATATCGTACAAATGGCCAGTGCCTTTCCAGGGATCGTTGGTTAAAAACACATCGTCCGGACGCATCTGTTCCAACGGAAACGCACGTAGGAAGTGTTTGACCGATTCCGCCATCGAATTCACGTGGCCCGGTGTACCGGTAACTGCCTGCGCAATCATGCGTCCATCCGGCAAAAAGACGCCGGCGGACAAATCACCCGCTTCTCGGGTTGAGGTGCCAAACGCGGTGCGAATCAGCGCTTGCGCCTGCTCTTCCACCACGGAAATCAGCCGGTTCCACATCACCTGATACTGCAATGCTGTTACCGGTGCGGATGCTGCGGTTAGGTTACTCATGATGAAAATCCTCGCTGCCAAGCTCAAGAATCAGATGACCCTGCGGGCTGAGATGGGCATAAAAGCCGCTGTCCACCACGGTGGTGGTTTCCTCTTCCACCACCAGCGCCGGGCCGGATACGTATTGCTCCTGCGCGAGCGCTGTACGCTCATGGAGCGGCGTGGCGGTGAAGGCGTTGTCCTCAATCTGATACACCTGACGCTGATGTGGCGATGATGCGGTAGTCAGTGTGTTGCTTGGTGTCCAGCGAGCGGCAGCCGGAGCCAAATCATCTTGGGTCGAGGCGGCAACCGACCAACTGATGGCCTCAACCGGAACATGGTCGAGACTGCGACCATACAGCTCGCGATAGCGCTGTGCGAAACGGGTTTGCAGTGCGTGGACGGTGTCCTCCTGCACATCACCGTCCGGCAGTTCGATGGGTACTTCATGCCCTTGTCCGGCATAGCGCAGATAGGCGATACGCTGTACCTGAATATCCCCCAGCGGCGCGGCCTGACGCACGATGGCGGTCGCTTGCTCGGTCAATCCGACCAGCAGCGCGTTGACCTCATCGTGGTTCAACCGATCTACCCTTTGATAGAAACTGCGTACCGCCTGATAGGCTATCGGTGCCCAGAGAAAACCCAGCGCGGAACCGACACCGGCAGAACGGGGGATCACCACGCGGGTAATGCCCAACTTGCGTGCCAGTCGCGCCGCCTGAAGCGGTGCGGCACCGCCAAAGGCGATAAGGGTATAGTGCTCCACGTGTTTGCCTTGTTCGCTGGCATGCACGCGTGCCGCGTTAGCCATGTTCTCTGCCACGATCTCCGCCACAGAGAGTGCCGCCAGCTCGGCGGAATAGCCCAGCGGTGCACCAATCTGCACGGCGAGTGCCTGCTGTGCGGCTTCAATATTTAAGGCCACTTTACCGCGCGCGAAACGGCTTGGGTCCAACCGGCCTAATACTGCGTTAGCATCGGTTACCGTGGTCTGCGTGCCGCCTAATCCATAGCTGACCGGCCCTGGTTCAGAACCGGCACTGTCCGGCCCCACCTGAATGCGTTGCAGGGTATCCACGCGGGCGATCGATCCGCCGCCTGCGCCGATCTCCACCATTTCGATCACTGGAATGCGGATCGGCAGTCCCGATCCTTTTTGGTAACGGTGCACGCGGCCAAATTCGAAGTTGCGGGAAATCTGCGGCTGATAATCATCGATAAAGCAGATTTTCGCCGTGGTGCCGCCCATATCAAACGACAGCGCTCGGGTTTCACCCAATTCTGCAGCTACACGCTGGGCGAGAATCGCGCCACCCGCCGGGCCGGATTCCACCAGACGCACTGGCTGTTCGATGCCGGTTTGCAGCGTGGTGATCCCGCCACCGGAGGTCATCAGAAACAGAGGGATGTGCAACCCGCGCGCGGTTAAAAGCTGCTCCAGACGTGACAGATAGCCTGCCACCTGTGGCTGCACGTAAGCGTTCGCGCAGGTGGTAGAGAGTCGTTCGTATTCGCGCACTTCCGGACACACCACGCTGGAAAGCGACACCGCGAGGTGAGGTAATTCTTGTTGCAGAATCTCGGCAATGCGTTGTTCATGCTGCGGGTTGCGATAGCTGTGTAGCAGCACCACGGCAACGCTGTCGATATCTTCATCGCGCAGTGTCTGTGCGATGCGCGTTACGTCGTCCTCATTGAGCGGCAGCAACACCTCACCCTGCGCATTAATGCGTTCGGTGACGCCAAAGCGCCAATAGCGTGGCACCAACGGCGTGGGTTTTTGCAGGAACACATCGTACTGTGCGAAACGGTCTTCCAGACCGATTTCGACCAGATCGCGAAACCCCTGGGTGGTGATCAATGCCGTGCGCGCCCCTTTGCGTTCAATCAGCGCATTGGTGGCAAGCGTGGTGCCGAGGATCAACAGGTCCACATCGTGCAGCGTTCGACCTGCGAGCTTCAGGTTCTCTTCGATACCTTGCAGCACGCCCTGCTCTGGTTCAGCCGGGGTGGTCAGGGTTTTGGAGGTGTAACGTTGTTCACCCTCGAGCAATACCACATCGGTAAAGGTGCCTCCGACATCAACGGCCAAACGTATCGTGGGCTCTGGTTTATCTTGCGAGGAAAGCGGTAATTCAGACATAACGCGAACGTGTTCCAATACTGTTGCCAAACCATCACCGCGCCGCATGTCAAAACGCGCAGCGAACGGCAATGCTCAGGGGAGATGACGAGATGGAAGCACTATCGGGCGATATAACGGACAAAACAATAAAGTATATTTGCTAACCATATGCAGAATAAGCAATAGGGTGCTACGGGGTTTGCCGCCCTCCGCTGGGTATCCCGTGAGGAGCCAGCGCAGGGCGGCAATCAGGTTGGTCGGTGTTGAGAAACTACAACGATGCTCCGCCGCATATCACCAACTGCTGGCCGGTGATGGCAGCCGCAGAGGGCGAGAGCAGATAGCACACCAGGTCGGCCACTTCCTGCGGCTGGATAAAACGCCCGATCGGGGGCAATTTCGGCGGTGAACCCTGTCTGCCGGGCTGGTTTAGCATCGGGGTTTCCGTGGCGCCCGGTGTCACGATATTGACCGTGATACCGCGCGGTGCCAATTCTGCCGCCCAGCTTCTCACCATACCGATCATGGCCGATTTGGTGGTGACATACTGGCTGCGTCCCGCCGCACCGCTGGAGGTTCGACTGCCCAACAGAATGATGCGGCCACCGCTCGGCAGTTTATCGACCAGCCTATCGGCCAGCACTTCGGCAACCTGCACATGCAAGCGCCACAGCTTTTCACTGTCAGCCAGAGTGAGTTGACCCAACGGGGCCGCTTTCATCATGCCTGCTGCGTGAATCACGGCATCGACCTGGGTGATGTGCGCCAGATAACCTTGCAGCGCGTCGAGGTCGGTGACGTCCAGTGCCTGATGGGTAAACTGCGGATGCGCGAGCGCGCCGGGTTGACGCGACAGTCCTGTCACTTTCCATCCCTGTTCCAACAGCGTTTGGGCAATCGCGGCACCAATGCCGGAGCTGGTGCCGGTAATCAGCGCATGTTTGCGTTCGCTGACAGCCATAAGGTGCTCTCCTGTATTAAGACTCGTCAGGGTTACGACGGGGTAAAATAGCTGACGGGCACTTTAAACACCGCTTTTTTCACCGGTGCAGGAATATCGCCTACTGCACACAGCGCCTGATGCGGTTCTCCGGGGTAAAACGTGACGAAATCTCCGGCGCGTAAATGGATCTGATGCGGCACCTGCGGGTTGTCCAAAATATAGAGATCCGGCTTACGCTCGGTTGCGGGTTGTCCAATCACGCTATTCAGCCCATAACCGATGATCTCTTCCCCGGACAGAATCAACTGAATATCCAGAAAGTTGTGGTGGAACTCGGTGTGACGTTCTGCCTGCGGTGCGGTAGATACTGTGCCAATACTGTAAAACCAGTCTGCCCCTTCCGGTTGATATTTCCCTTCCGGCTTGGCGTTCAATTCATCCAGCGTCATGCCGGGTGAGGAGAGAATCGCTAACAGCGGCGCGGGCAGCGTCGCCAGCGGCAGATGCTGCAAATTGCCTGCAATCATGGTGTAGCTCCTGATAAAAAGAGACACCGCAAACGCGGTGTCTCTCGGTGTATCAACCTTTTACCCATGCCTCATCGACACATACGTACTTGATGGCCTGACGGAAATAGGTGAAGGCCACATGCAGTTTCCCTTCCGGCCCCTGCTTGATGCTGGGATAGGAGAACTCGCGGTTCAGCTTCTGCTGCGAGTTGTTGGTCATGCAATAGCCGTCGCCCACTTCGATATTGCGCTGCCACGGCCAGGTCTTGCCGCCATCTTCCGAAATGGCCAGCGTCATGGGCGCGCGCGGTGCGCCCCAGAAGGCGCTGCGCCCTTCGGTAATTTCCGGCATCTTGGCGTCATTGCCGCCTTCTTCATCTTCGATTTCGTCATACAACGACACGCGGCGCTCGGTGGCATCGGCGGCGCTCATGTGGTTGAACACCAGCGCCAGATGGCCGTTTTGCAGCGTCGTCACCTGAATCGACGAGTTATTGTTTGGCAACGTGGTGGGTACCGGCACCGACCAGGTTTTGCCGCCATCCGTAGAGTGGCTACGATAGATAAAGTCAGCCCAGCGGCTGCGGAACAGCGCCAGCAGTGAACCGTCTGCCAGCGGCGTGATGTTCATGTGCACGCAGCCCGTGCTGTTTGGCACCGGGTATTCCTGCCAGGTTTTACCCTGATCGCTGGAGATTTTTACCGCGCTGTCATCGTTGTTACCTACCCACTTCTCACCCGGCTCTACGCGGCAATAGAACACCGGCAGCAGCCAGTCGCCGTTCGGTAGTACGGTGATCGGCTGGCGGATAAAGGTGCCCGGCTGATCAAGCAGTGTGCCGATTTTCCCCCAGGTGTGACCCTGGTCGGTCGATTGACGGTAACGCACAATGGCGGTGTCCTGATTACCGGATTTCTGCGCGGTATACAGCAGCCACAGGACGCCATCCGGTGCCAGAAACAGCACCGGGTTCTGCTCGGAGCGCGTGGCATCTTCCGATAACTTCACGGCATCCGACCATTGCGTGCTGCCGTTAGCCAGACGTGACTGGTAAATCGAGATATCCGCAATCCCTTCCTGCGTACCGCCAAACCAGACGCACAGCACATCGCCATTCGGCAAATGCAGCAGGTTGGCCGCGTGGTTTTGCGGGCAGACGGAAGGCAGGTAGGCATCAATGCGCTGCGCATCCCCTTCGGCTTGATGAATCACGCCGGTACGTTCTACGGTGATGGTTTCAGTCGTCATGACGAACTAGGCTCCTGTTTGAGAGGCAGATGTTTTCTTTTCTGCTCGTGTTGCATTCTTGTTTGGAATCAGGCGATCCAGCAGCATCACGATAGCAGGGGTTGCCAGCGCAACGTACATGTTATCGATGCCAAACGGATTACCCATCACATACCATACCGATGTCACCACACAAGCGGAAATCAGGCTGGCATTGGCACCACGGGTGCTGTTTAAGAACGGCAGGTAGAAGGCGATCATCGCGACCACAGAGATGGACAAACGAATCGCACGGGTAAAGAACGACAGCTTCAACACTTCAGGCACCAGCAGCACGAAGACCAGCGGCAGGAAACCGATGATGAGCGAGAACACGCGCGTCATCTTCATCTCTTTTTCTGGCGTCGGGTTGTAATACGGCACGTAGAAGTCTTTCACGATCAGAGAAGCAATCGCCAGTGCTACGGTACTTACGCTGATAAAGATGGATGCCACCAGCGACGTCGTTACCAGGCCAGCGACCCACGGGTTCATGTCTTGCAGGAACACCGGCAGAGCGTACAGGCTCTTGATTTCCGGGTGAACAAACTTCGCTGCTACACCGATCACGGCGATAGCGATGGCGATCGGCATACAGAACAGGAACGCAACCCAGGTAGCACGTTTGGCAGAGGCTGCATCTTTGGTCGCGGAAATCGCCTGAATCACAAACTGGGTACAGAAAATAGAACCAATTGTACCGATCATCCAGGCGAAGATAGTGCTGGCACCAATGCTACCGTCCCAGGTCCAGTAGAATTCTGGCATCTGCTGAACCATCGGGGTAATCCCGCCGGTCATTTTCAGGGCTACGTACAGGATGATCATCACGCCGATGTACTTCACGCCGCTGTGGATCAGGGTAACGTACGCTACGCCTTTCAACCCACCGAAGTAGAAGTAGAAGGTACTGACGATCGCGGTGATCAGCGCCGCCACCGGTAATGAGATTTTCAATACCGTGGAGATAGCCGCCGCGCCGCTGACGTAGTTACCCACGTTCACCAGCAGCAGAGCGTAGATCATAATGATCGAAATAATGTTTTTGGTGGAGGTGCCGTACTTCTCGGCGATCGCACCGGAAATGGTGACTTTACCGGTGTTGTAGATCTTCTTCACCAGGATCATGCCGAACAGCAGGAAGCCGATGGCGGCGCCGATCACGGACCAAGAGGCGGCGATGCCGCTTTCAAACGCGGCCTGCGCCGTACCTACCGTGGATTTTGCGCCGATAAACTCGGTCATCAGCAAAATACCGACGATAAACGCGGGCAGCGCGCGTGACCCTTCCATAAATTCGGAGCTGGATTTACTGCGTAATTTCAGCGTCAGCCAGGAGGTGAACGCAATATAGAACACTATCATCCCGATGATGATGAGGGTATCTGTCAGATCAAAATGGTTCATATCTTTCGACCTATCGTTGTCGTTGTTGTCGCAGGGTGGTTGTTATCAAACAGGGTAATCAACGTTGTTATGCAAAGGCGCTGACGATACGACGGATAGCCGCTTCATCCTGTTCGGAGAACTGGATGGGGTAGCGGCTTACGCCAACGTCATGGCCCATTAATGTCAGTGCCTTTTTCACCGCAGCGGGTGAGAATGCAATGGCGTACAGCGTTTTTCTCAACTCGCTAACCTGTTCCTGTGCCTGACGGGAGCCTTCGATATCTCCAGCGTGGAAACGGTGCCAGATTTGGCTGATCGGCTCTGGTGCCACGTTGGCCAGCCCGGAAATACAGGCGGAGCAGCCTTCGACGAAGCCCTGATGAATCAATGAATCCGGCCCGTTAAGCACGTCAAAGTTAGGAATACCTTTGGCGGCTTGCAGGAAGCCATTCAGGCTTTCATAGCTGCCTGCACTGTCCTTGATGCCGATGATGTTGGGGTGATCGGCGAGAATGCGCACGGTTTCCGGCGTAAGCGTATTGCCGGTACGTGCAGGAATGTTGTAGAGGAACACCGGAACCGTTAACGCATCCGCCACCGCGCGGTAGTGGGCGATCAATTCTTCTTGTTTCAGCGGAATGAAATAGGGGGTGATAACGGAAACCGCGTCGACACCCAGTGCGGCGATCCGCTTGCCGAGCTTGATGGTTTCACGCGTAGAGATTTCACCGATATGGCCGACCACCGGCACCTTACCTGCCACTTCATCGACGCAGGTTTCGGTGACCGCGACTTTTTCATCGGTATGGAGTACGAAGAATTCACCGTTGGTACCGTTGCAGAAGATACCGTTGCCATACTGCATCTGGCGCTGAATCTGTGCGCGCAATGCCGTTGGATTGAATTCACCCTGACCGTCAAAGGGCGTGACGATTGCCGTCAACACGCCAGTAATACGTTTGCTCATTGTTTTTCCTCGTTACTGCGTAATCAAAAAAGAACACCAAGTCTGTAAATCAGAACAGCGTCAGATAAATATCGCGCACGTCGTCCGCTTTCACCGTAGCGGGCACGTTTTTCATAAGGCGCTGAACCTGCAAAGCCCCTTCGACCAGATCGGGCAAATGCGTTTTTTCAATACCTAATTGTTGCAGTGAGCTGGGCAGCGCCAGGCGCTGTACCAGGTCGGTGAAATAGGCAACCAGTGCGTGCGATTTCTCCGTGATGGAGAGCGACAGGTCGGCGTCGGGCAGCAGGTCATAGGCCTGTGCAAATTTCTCTTCCGCCGCGGGGCGCACAAAACGCATGCAAGGGGCCAGCAAAATGGCATTCGCCACGCCGTGGGGAATGTGATACTTGCCGCCGAGTGGGTAAGACATGGCGTGCACCAAATGTGTGCCCGCGTGGGCAATGGCGGCACCGCCGTAATAGGAAGCCCACAGCATGTTCAGTCGCGCTTCCAGATTCTCGGGTTCACGGATGGACAGCTCGATATTGGCAAACAGCTTTTTCAGACCGATCAGCGCGTAGTTATCACCCACCGGGTTGGCGATGGTCGCAGTGAAACATTCGATCAGGTGGCACAGTGCATCGATGCCGGTGGAAGCCGCGATGTGAGACGGCATACTGGTCGTCAGTTCCGGCACCAGAGCAACATAGTCCGGCAGCATTACTGGTGTGATGATGCCCACCTTGGTAGCTTTCTCAGGGATCGCCAGAATGGCGTTTGGCGTTGCTTCGGAGCCGGTGCCCGCCGTCGTCGGGATCAACAAGGAGGCGGTGCGGCGCGTCGGTTTTTCACCGGCCAGCAAGGTATCAAGGGAGACCGCGTCATCACCGACACACAGCAGAGACAGCAGCTTGGCCACATCCAATACGCTGCCGCCGCCGACGCCAATCACCAGCTCGGTGCGGGCATTGGGCAGCGCTTCCAGAATATGAGCGACATCGTGCTGGCTCGGCTCCGGCGGCACATTATCAATCAGGGTGATGGCCGGCACGCACGCTTTAACCTGATTGAGCAGCGCCTGTACGCCGGGCTGCTGCACGATATTGCGGTCAGTCACGAACAGAACGTGCTGGCGTGAGGTTAACAGGTAGCGGATATCGTTAATGGCCTGGCTGCCGCTGATGATAGTGCTATTGATGTTCATGGCGTTCCTTTACAGTGTTCACGCAGTGAAAGTGATTTTTATCAATCAATACGTGCTTTAAGATCGTGTGTTGACGTAATGACGTCATTTTGTAGCGTAATTTATAGGCTAGATTGCTTTTAAATAATTTGATGTTGCTCACATATAATCAAATATGATTCAATATAATCATTATCAGGTAATCGAGACACAATCGTCGCTATACCGTTATCGATAAATAAGGGGTGGGTATGCCACAGCGGCAAGATGTCAGCCTGGAATTTACTGCTCACCAGGTGTTGGTCGTCGCGGATGACTTCACCGGTGCTAACGATGCCGGGGTTGGACTGGCGCTTCAGCAGGCACAGGTCAATGTGATTCTGGAGTTGGATGCATTGACGACGGGAGCCTTGCATGAGGTGACGGTCATCAATACCGACAGCCGGGCGCAGGCTGCGCAAGACGCCGCGCTGCGCGTAGTGCACGCCATCACCCGTTGGCGTGAAGCGGGCGGCAACGGATGGGTATTCAAGAAGATTGACTCCACGCTGCGCGGCAACCTCGGCGCGGAGATTGCCGCAGCCTTGACGGCCAGCGGCGCTGAAATGGCGTTGATTGCCCCCGCCGTTCCTGCGCTTGGGCGTGTCACGCGTGAGGGGAAAGTGTGGGTCAACGGAACATTGCTGACCGACACCGAATTTGCCAGCGATCCGAAAACGCCGGTGCGCAGCGCAGAAATTGCTGAACGTCTCGCTGAACAAAGTGCATTGCCCACGGCCACATTGCGTGTGAGTGAAGATAATCATTTTGCACTTGCCGAGACGCTGCTGCATTTGCGCGACGCCGGTATCAAGGGCGTGATTATTGACGCTGAGACGCCACAGACGTTGGCACTGATCGTGGCGGCAGCGCAGACGTTGCCAGTGAAACCGCTGTTGGTTGGCGCCGCCGGCCTCAGTGATGCGTTAGCTCAGGCTCTGCGCTTCACACCGCCACCACGTCCCGCGCTGCTGGCGGTGGTGGGATCGATGAGCGAAATGACGCAAAAACAGATCGCTGCGGTGAGCGCGCTATCGCAGGTGACGCTGCTTGATGTGGATGTTCGCCCTTTGCTTACGCCAGCGGGAGCCACATTGGCGCAAGACACCGCACGCGCTGCTGCCGCTGCGCTGCTGGCAGGCAGACATTGTCTGATTCGTACCTGCCGTGACGAGCAACAGCGCCACGAGATTGCGCAGCTCTGCCAGCAGCACGGCCTTAGTCGGCAGCAATTGGGCGAACGGATCAGTGATTTTCTGGGGGAAATGGCCCGTTGCACGGTGACATTGTGCCGTCCGGCTGGGCTTTATCTTTCTGGTGGCGACGTGGCGATTGCCGTGGCCGCTGCGCTCGGTGCTACCGGGTTTCATATCAAAGGACAGCTTGCGTCCTGTGTACCTTGGGGACGCTTCATCGACAGCATCGTCGGCGATATCCCTGTCATGACTAAAGCAGGCGGCTTCGGTGATGAAGCCACCTTGCATCACGTTTTACGCTTTATTGAGGAGAGAGTCAGTGAGTAAAATTATTGCAATAACCATGGGTGACCCGGCGGGTATCGGTCCTGAGATTATTATCAAATCCCTGGCAGAAGGGGAATTGTCTGGCGCATCTGCCGTGGTGGTGGGCTGCGTGCAAACGCTGCGTCGCATCCTCGCGCTGAACATTGTGCCGCAGGTTGAGCTGAATGTGATTGATGAGCCGGCTCAGGCGCGCTTTGCCCCCGGCATTATTAATATCATTGATGAGCCGCTGGCCGACCCACAAGGGCTTATCCCAGGTGTGGTGCAGGCGCAGGCAGGGGATCTGGCCTACCGCTGCATTAAAAAAGCCACTGCGCTGGCGCTGGCGGGGGAGGTTCATGCGATTGCGACGGCGCCGTTGAACAAAGAAGCGATGCACTCTGCGGGGCATATTTACCCAGGGCATACCGAACTGCTGGCGAAGCTGACCAACAGCCGGGATTACGCCATGGTGCTGTATACAGAAAAACTAAAAGTCATTCATGTGACAACGCACATTGCATTGCGCAAATTCCTGGATACCCTAAACCGCGACCGTGTAGAAACCGTAATCGGTATGGCGGATACCTTCCTGAAACGTGTGGGCTACACCAAACCGCGCATCGCTGTCGCTGGGGTTAACCCGCACGCAGGCGAGAACGGCTTGTTCGGTGATGAAGAAATCACCATTGTTGGCCCTTCCGTTGAAGCGATGAAGGCGAAAGGGTTGGACGTCTACGGTCCTTGTGCGCCGGATACCGTCTATCTGCAAGCCTATGAAGGGCACTATGACATGGTGGTGGCGATGTATCACGATCAGGGTCATATTCCGCTCAAGCTGCTGGGCTTTTATGATGGGGTGAATTTAACCGCAGGCTTGCCGTTTATTCGCACCTCGGCCGATCACGGTACGGCATTTGATATCGCCTGGACAGGTAAAGCGAAGTCTGAGAGCATGGCTATCTCGATTCAACTCGCCATGCAGCTTGCCTGACAGGGGAGTGGATTCAACTCATGGACATCGTTGTGGGGCAAACAGTGAGTGATGCTTTCCGCGTTAGCGGAGATAGAGTAAAAGGGCAGAGCCGTCTCGATCAGATTATGGATTATTTGAAAAGCCATAATCTGGTGACGGTAGACGAACTGGTTGCCGTGATCGACGCCTCGCCGGCGACGATCCGCCGCGATCTCATCAAGCTTGATGAACAAGGCGTGATCAGCCGCAGCCATGGCGGCGTCACGCTCAACCGTTTTATTCCCTCGCAGCCGACCACCAATGAGAAGCTGCATCGTAATCTGGCAGAAAAGCAGGCGATTGCCCGCTACGCGGCGTCACTGGTGCAACCGGGTGATGCCGTGGTGTTGGATGCGGGCACCACCATGCTCGAACTGGCGCGTAACCTGACGCACCTGCCGCTGCGTGTGATCACGGCGGATTTGCAGATTGCGCTGTTCTTGTCGGAATTTAAACAGATCGAAGTGACCATTATCGGTGGTCGTATTGATGACAGCAGCCAGTCTTGCATTGGCGAGCATGGTCGCCGCTTGTTGCGCAGCATTTACCCGGATATTGCCTTTATTAGCTGCAACTCCTGGAGTATGGAGAAAGGCATCACTACGCCAACCGAAGAGAAAGCCGGGGTGAAACAGGATCTGGGCATGAATGCCAGCCGCCGCGTGCTGCTGGCTGACAGCAGCAAGTACGGTGCCTATTCGCTATTTTGCGTTACGCCACTTACGGCACTGACCGACATCGTTACCGACAGTGCACTGGCTCCGGAGACGCAACAACTGCTGCACGCGCAGCCAGTGCAATTGCATTTAGTTTAAGCGCGTTGGCAATGCAGTTGGTAATCGATCGTGAGTGGTTTTTCTGGCGTAATGTTCTGGCTGGTGGCATAGCCTTGTGCAGCGATAGGATTGTCCCTGAGGCTTTTGGGGCCAAGATCCCAGGCTGAACAAACCGGTTCGACACCCAAACAGCGATTTCGCCCATTCCAGGGAGCATAGGCGCGTCCGCCATTGCTAAACCACAGCAAGCAGTGAGGAAGTGACTGCGTGTCCCAACGCAGAGTGACGCGACGCTGTTGGGTGGGATAATGAAGGCTGATGGCTGATACCGGGTTCAGTAGCTGGACTATCTCTTCTGTGGTTTCAGCCAGTGGAAGACGTTGTAGGTTCATGATACTGCCCGTTATTGTGGGTACGGCAGCCAGACTGTTGAACCGCGCCAAGGGGGCCAATTGGCTGATGCCCGGCTCAGGGGCTTGCGGATACACGATGCCACCTTGCATATTTTCTGCAGTCAAGATGACATCCCCCTCGTCATTATCAATCGGAAATATCGGGTGCAGACCGATGGGAAAACGGGATTCTTGACGAGCCTCAATAGTCAGTCGAAAACACACTTTTCCTTCGTCTTGCAACGTTATTTCACGCGTTAAGCGTGCGAGTGGAAAATCCTCAGGAAACAGGAACTGGAGTTGAATGGCGTTGTTTTTGTGAGCGGTAATCTGCCATTCACCATTAACGGGTAAACCATGTGAGGCGTGATGAAAAAAACCCATACCATCCTGTAGGCTGTGGCCGAACGGAACGGCGACCCATTCTCCCGCGAGACGCTGCATAAGCGGCGCAAGACCGGCACAGGCTGCCGCATCATCCAGCCAGGGGGCGCGATAAAGTACCTCTCGGGGCGGCAGCCCGGTGGCATTATGACGCAGTGAGGTCATAATACCGCCCGCCGTACTCAGCGTGGCGGCAAGTTGGCCATCGTGGCTGACCAAAGAGAACAGGCTGGGTTGTGAAGACATACTGTCTCCTAAGCAAAGGGAATACGACTTCTCACAATACGACTTTTCACACGACAATTTTTCACACAGCAGCGCTGTACATTACTGCTCCTCACCTGCACTTTTACGTATCACCAACTGTACGGCGAGATGCTGTGCTTCTACGCGTCGTTCGGCGTCGAGTAACAGAGTGAGCGCTTGATGGCCTAACTGTGCTTTATCGATCGCCACCGTGGTCAAAGGCGGGTGGGCCAAACGAGCAGAATCAATGTCATCGAACCCGACAATCGCCATATCTTGCGGCAGAGTAAGCCCCTGTTTTTGACAGACGCGCATCGCAATCAATGCCGCTGAATCATTATAGGCAAAAATTGCGTCAGGACGTTGCGGCAGCGCCAGCAACTCTTCCACCGCTTGCGTCAGCGCTGCCTCAGTATCCAACAAGGGAGGGGCGATTGCTTCATACTCTGGCGGCATCAGCAATTGTGCTTCGTATAGCGCCTGGCGGTAACCTTTTTCGCGTTGGCGAATACTGTAGTGGGCCAGGCTGCTTGCCAGATAAGCAATGCGTCTGCGGCCTTGCGCTATCAGATGTTGAGTTGCCAGATAGCCGCCTTGCACATTATCCGGGTTGACGCTGGGCAAATCAGGTGCCCAAAGGTCTACCAAGGCAAGCGGCAGTTGCATCTTGCGCAGCACGGCGAGCAGTTCTGGTTCGAAGAAACCGGCACACAGCAAGGCGTCTGGTTCGTGCAGTCTCACCTGCTCCTCGACAGGATCCATTGGACCGAGTGCAAGAAAACTCAGGGCTATGCCTTCCTGACGACATGCGTTTTCAACACCGAGTAACAGCGGGGAATAGAAGGATAACGCACTGGTGATGTTGTGCTGACGGTGTAACAGAAATAGGACTCGACGAATTTTGTCTGTACGCAACCGAGTAAAATCATAACCCTGTTGTTGGGCGATAGAGAGAATGCGCTGCCTCGTCTCTTCTTTTAGCCCCGGTTGCCCTTTAAGGGCCCGGGACACTGCTCCCGTGGAAACTCCGGATGCGGCGGCGATATCTCTGATCCTGATCCGCTTGGTCATGCGTTACCTTACGCTGCGTATAAAAATGAATTCCGTGATGATTGCGTCATGGTATCACAATGCTTCATCCTACGGCATGGGGCAACCTGCTTTTGCTCCGAGCCAGGCGGCACCTCGAACACCGCTGCTGTCACCGTATCTGGCTTGTACTATCGGTGTGGTAAAAGTATTGCTAAACACATAGCGAGCAATACGATCGCCAAGATCGGTGTAAATAGCCTCGCTATTTGACAGTCCACCGCCCAGCACGATCACGTCTGGATCAACCAGATTGACGACGCTGGCCAATGCGCGAGCCAATTGATCCTGATAACGCTGGAAGTAAGCCAGGGCATCGTTTTCCTTGAACGCTACCGCGTCCATAATCTCTTTGGCGCTCAGCGCGGTACCATAAAACTGGTTGTAACGTTGAGCCAGACCGGTACCGGATACAAACGATTCGATGCAGTTGCTCTGTCCACAATAGCAAGTGACTGACGGGCCGTCATACTCTGGCGTATAGCGTGGTAGCGCATTGTGACCTAGCTCACCTGCACAGCGATTGCGGCCATCCAGCACACGCTGATGAATGGCGATACCGCCACCGCAACCGGTGCCAAGAATGACACCGAACACGGTATCGTAGCTTCGACCTGCGCCGTCGATAGCCTCAGAGAGTGTGAAACAGTTGGCATCGTTGCTAATGGCAATAGGTTGCTTAAGGTGCGCTTCCAACATCTCGGGTAAGGGTTGTTGGTTAATCACCAGAATGTTGGAGTTCTTGATACACCGGTTACTGGCTTCTACGGTGCCGGGTAGACAGATACCAATGGTAAACGGCTGCTGTAAGGCATCTCGCACCTGTTCAATCACCTCACACAGACGGTGAAAGAAGGCGGCATAGCTCTGTTTTTCCGTGGCGTAGCGCTGTAGATAGACGACCTCTCCTGCTGTGTTCAGCACCACGGCCTCGATTTTAGACCCACCAATATCAATGCCCAAGCTCAACATGATGTTCCGCTCCTGTGCCGCCCGCTAGCGACAGCGACGCGCCATAAATCAGAGGCGCTATAAATTGTAATTTTCGATTAGGGTACGTTTTTTGTTTACTAAACTCAATTGATGTTTTGGAGCGTTATGCGTTTATGTTAGACTTTAAATCATTATTAATCATGGTGTTATATTTTTTTCTTGTAATGTGGTGTGAAAAAATAACGCCATATTGTGAATCACATCACGGATGTTTAATTAAAAAATTCATTTTGTTTACTAAAAAAATAGTGAGTGTTATTACATAGGAGCCGCATTTATCCCCTATGATTACAGTGAGCACGTTATGTTTTTTACCGAGGAAAAGTTAAGCCAGCGTTTGGACGAAGTAGCCCAATACCGATTGCGACAGGTTCAATCGGTGCAGCAGGCGGAAATTTGCTTTGATCGTGAAGGAAAAAACGGTGCTTACCCACCGGGAAAAGACGCTGACTGGCAGCCCTGCCAGCAGGGATTCCGCTGGCAGGAGCGGGATATTTATGCCTGGCTGAAATTACGTGTGGCGTTGCCACAGATGGGCCCACAACATACTGTCGTCGGGCAGTTTGATTTTGGCCTGGGTGTGCAACGACCTGACTTTGAAGCACTGTTATATATTGACGGTCTGCCGTTTCATGGCATCGACCAAAACCATGCACAGGTCGTTTTCCCCGAGGCGTATCAGGGGAAAACCATCGAACTCTGTTTCCGTCTCTGGTCGGGGATCCTTGAAGGCAAGGTTCGTAAACATTTTCAGGCATTTCATGTCGGAAATGGGTTTGAAAAGGCCCAATTTGCCGTGCTGGATAAACCGACTGACACGCTCTATTACACCACGTTGGCCATCTTGCAAACGCTGGCGTTGTTGCCAGAAAACGATCCCTGGCGTGTGACGCTGTTGACCGCGACTGATGCTGCTTACCGTCTGATTGATTGGCGAGATCCCGGCAGTGACAATTTTTACTGCTCTATTGCCGATGCTTCCGCTCGGTTGGAGCGTGACTATGCACAACCGAATAAATCACATCCGGTAACGGTGCACTGTGTCGGGCATACGCACATCGATGTCGCCTTTTTATGGCAACTCAAGCATACGCGTGAAAAATGCGCCCGTTCTTTCTCCACGGTGCTGCGCTTGATGGAACGCTATCCGGAATACACCTTCTTCCAGTCTCAGCCCCAGTTGTATGACTACATTAAACAGGATTACCCCGACCTTTATCGTCAAATAAAACAGCGCATCAAAGAAGGGCGCTGGGAAGTAGACGGAGCGATGTGGGTTGAAGCGGATTGTAACTTACCGTCGGGTGAATCTTTTGTGCGTCAGATTCTGCTGGGCAGTCGCTTTATGCAGGAGGAGTTTGGCGTCACCCCACACTGTCTGTGGCTGCCGGACGTTTTCGGTTATTCGTGGGCACTGCCGCAGATTCTGAAGAAAAGCGGTATCCGCTACTTCATGACAACCAAGATAAGTTGGAATGAATTCAATAAGATGCCACACGACACATTTACCTGGCGCGGCATTGATGGTAGCGAAGTGTTGGCACACTTCATCACCACGCCGGAGGCTGGTCACCCTCGTTATACCTATAACGGCATGGTGAATGCTGAATCGGTACAAGGCATTTGGGACAACTATAAAGACAAACCGCTCAATCAGGAATTGCTGCTGGCCTACGGTTACGGCGACGGTGGCGGCGGCCCAACGGAAGAGATGCTGGAACTGTTGCGCCGATTTGAAAAAATGCCTGCACTCCCGCAGATCCAAATGGGGCGCGTAGATGATTATTTTACGCGTCTTGATGCGCGCTTGCAGGCCAGTGATGAGTATCAACATACCTGGGACGGCGAACTCTATTTTGAGAGCCACCGAGGGACTTACACCAGTCAGGCTCAGGTGAAGAAAGCGAACCGCCAGGCGGAGTTACGCTACCGCCGCGCAGAGTGGGTGCAGGTGCTGAGCGCCTTAACCGATGGCGGTTGGTCACAGTACTGTGCTGACGCCTTAACGCAAGGCTGGAAAATTCTACTGCGCAATCAGTTCCACGACATCATTCCCGGTTCTTCCATTGCTGAGGTGTACCGCGATGCTGAACAGGAATATCAAGCGGCTGACGACATTGTTACTGATGTGCTGAATGCCAGTTGGCAGCAACTGGTTGTACCGAGATCGGATGCGGTTAGCATCGTCAACAGTGGCTCCTGGTCACGTGAAGAGATGGCCTTTATTCCCGGTGCCAGTGACGTAGCCTGGCAAGATGCTCAAGGGCACCGGCTATTATCCCAGTCCGTGGCGGGCGGGAGTCTGGTGCAGGTAAACAAACTCCCTTCGCTGTCAGGAACGACGATCTTCGCTGCGCCGTTGGAAACGAATGTTGAAGATAATACTCCGTTTGTGCTCGGTGAACATCAGTTGGAAACGCCGTACTACCTGATTGTTTGGAATGAACAGGGCCATTTGACGCGCATTTACGACCGACAGTATCAACGTGAAGTGTTGGCAGACCATGGCAACGTATTGACGGTGTATGAAGATAAACCGTTGAAATATGACGCTTGGGATATTGAGATTTTCTACTTCCAGAAACAGCGTCCGGTAACCGAGTTGAAATCAGTACGCGTTGTTGAACAGGGGGCGTTACGTTGCACCATTGAATTTGTGTGGCGTTATCATCATAGCCGCGTGGTACAGCAGATGCAGGTTTATAGCCAATTGCGCCGTATCGATTTCCATACCCGCGTCGACTGGCAAGATTTTAATCAACTGCTTAAGGTCGTTTTCCCAGTAGCGGTACGTGCTACAGAGGCTACCTATGACGTCCAGTTTGGTAATGTCAAACGCCCTACCACCTGGAACACCACTTGGGATGCTGCACGCTTTGAAAGCGTGGCACACCAGTGGGCCGATCTCTCGGAGTACGGCTACGGCGTCAGCCTGTTGAATGACTGCAAGTACGGTCATGCTATCAAGGATAACGTGATGCAACTGACCTTGATCAAATCAGCCGTCAGCCCGGATGCCCATGCCGATCGTGGCGAACATGAGTTTACCTATGCGTTGCTGCCACATGCCGGAGACTGGCGTGATGCTGCCGTAGCGCAGCAGGCCTTTGCGCTTAATGAACCGTTGCAGGTGTTGCCAGGAGAGTGGCGTGAGTCGGCGAACGGTGTGATTCGCTGTGATCATCCTTTTATTGCGTTGGATGCGATTAAAAAAGCGGAACAGAGCGAGTGGGTTATCGTTCGACTGCATGAGTTTGCGGGGGGCCGGCAGCACGTCACGTTGGAGAGCCGGTTACCGATTCGTGAGTGGGTGGAGTGCGACCTATTAGAGGTGCCGGAAAGCGATAAAACACCGCAGCAAGGGCCGCTGGTGTTAACGTTCGCACCTTATGAAATCAAAACAGTTGCGATCTCTTTTTCCAACACCGATGCGGTGAAGTGAGGGAAGAAAATGACATATCGATCTCAATCACAAATCGCGATCTGTTCAATTTACTCTGTTGATTTTTTGTTTACTATAAATTCACTTGTTTAGTAATCATTTGATGCGGGTCGGTATCGCCATAAAGAATCACTCTTTATGCGTCTGACACCAGGGCCATCCGAAAACGAGGAACAACCATAATGAAAAGAGTCGCCAAGGTCGTTGCGACGGCACTGCTGGCAGGAAGTTCGCTGGCGGCGCACGCGGACGAAACGCTGAATGTCTGGATTCGGGCCAACAATAATGCCCGTGTCATCTATGAGCAGGAAGCCGCAACGTTCGAAAAGAATACGGGCATCAAAGTGACCTATTTCAGTGCCAGTACCGATTTCGAACAGCGTCTGGCTCGTGCTGCGGTGGGCAATACCCTCCCGGATCTGATCATCAATGATGCGGCTTACATGGGGCAACTGATCCAACTGAGCGTGGTTGATGCTATCGATCCAGCACAACTGAGCAACGGTAAAGACCTGCAGCCTGTTGCGCTAAACAGTCTGAAGTACAGTGATGGTAAATATTACGGTATCCCAACCTCCGTGCAGGCTTCTGCGCTTTATATTCGCAAAGATTGGCGCGAAAAACTCGGGCTGCCGCAGCCAAAAACCTGGGAGGATCTAAAAGCACTGGCCCAAGCCTTTACTGAAAAAGATCCCGATGGCAACGGCAAAAACGACACTTACGGTTTTGGTATGCCGGGTTCTGCCACACGTGGCTATACCAGTTGGATTCTCTCTTCCTTTATCTGGCAGGCGGGGGGCGAATTCGTCCATCGTGAAGGGGAGACGTTTAAAGCCTCTCTGGATGATAAAGGCGTGGTCGATGCCGTGACCTTTATGCGTGGCATGGTGTGTGACAAAGTGGTTCAACCCGGTGCTATCAATGCGGTGACCTCCGATATCTCCAATGCGTTCCGTTCAGGGCAAGTGGGGATGGTGCTTTCTGGTCCGTACAGCATGCCGGTGTTTTCTGACGAACCGGGGCCGGACAAATTTGAGGTGGTTAAACCGCCGCGCGGCCCGGTCAGCAGTGCCAGCCTGGCGGAAGGTGAGGCTATCTTCCTGGTGAAAAACAGCAAGCAAAAAGCGCAGGCGCTGAAATTCATCGACTTCTTTATCTCGCCGGAAGGGCAGAAAATTGGTACTGCGGTGGGCACACCGAATGAACCTATCGTCCGGTTACCCGTGAATAAAACGGTGGATGCTAATGCCATCTATCAGGATCCGCGCTGGGGCGTATTTGCCGAGCAGTACGCTTCCGATGGACACTATGTGCCAGCTGTGCCTAACTGGACGCCGATCCGTCAGGTCACCGCTGATGGTTTCAACAAAATCCTCTCTAATTGCCAATCCGATATTTCGGCTGAGCTGAAACAGCTTAATCAGAAAGTGAATATTGAACTGGGCAAACAAAAAGTATTAGCGAAATAAGCAATTCCATCCCATCGCGTCCACCTGCTGTTGGCGGCCGCGATGGCGATGCATTCAGGCGGTGAATATGAGTATCCTTTCCCCACGTACCAAACGCTGGTTAACGCCCTGGCTGTTCTTGGCACCGGCATTGATCGTTTTTACCTGGTTTAAGTTCATCCCAATGGTGCAGGGCATGGTGATGAGTTTTTATCAGATCAACTTTGGTCAGCCCGATGACTGGGTTGGTCTGACGAACTTTTCACGCATATTAAGCGATGGTGATCTCCACGATGCCACGCTTAACACACTGCTTAACGTGGTGGTGACCGCGCTGGCGTCCGCGTTTATTGCGTTCTTTATCGCCATTGCTCTCGAAGGGCCAGCACGGCATTTGCGTTTTATCCGTACCGCGATTTTTCTGCCCGCAATTACCAGTGCGGCTATCGTGGCGGAAATGTGGAAAATCATGTTCAACCCGACGCCCAACGGCGTGATTAACCACATGTTGTCATGGTTTAGCATTGATGCGCAGGGCTTTCTCACCGATCCGAATCAGGCGATGCCGATGGTGATGCTGCTGCAAATCTGGAAAGCCGTCCCGTACAACATGGTGATCTTTATTGCCGGGCTCGCCACCATCAACCGCGAACTGTATGACGCAGCCAACGTTGACGGTGCCAGTCGCTGGAATCGTCTGCGCTATGTGACGTTGCCGGGTCTGATTCCTGCCATGTCGGTGATCATTATGCTGTCCTTTATTCGCGGTTTTCGCGTGTTCGCCGAAATCTACGCCTCTACCGGTGGCGGACCGTCTGGCTCGACAGAAGTGGTCATGACGCAAATTTATAAGGCCGGATTCGTTCAGTTTGATTACGGCTATGCCTCGGCGGTGTCGTTTGTGCTGTTCATCTTTACCGTGTTGCTGACGCTGGTTCATTTTGCCGTCAAGAAACGCTACGTGAAGTATTAATTTGAAAGGCACCAGAGGTATTAGCAGATGAAAATGAAACTGTGGGATCGTATCGGCTGCGGCATTATTTATGCGGCGGTACTGATTGTTTTCGTGGGGCCGTTTATCGGTATCGTCATGACCGCGTTCAGTGGTGTCACGGTGAAACCGGGAGAGCTGGTGCTGTGGCCCTCACATTTTACCCTGGAGAACTTCCGCCGCGCCTGGTTTGAGGTTGGGGTATGGAAATTTTTGTTCAACTCGCTGGTGGTGGTCGCGTTTGGCTTGATCTTACAAGTCGGGGTGAGCGCGCTGGCGGCCTATGCGCTGTCACGTAAAAAGTTTCGCGGCGCATCCGTTGTCGGGCTGATTATCCTGTCTACGATGATGCTGCCGGAAGAAGTGATCGCCATTCCGTTGTACGTGATTATCAACTGGAAGTTACCGCTGCTGGATGCGTCGATTGCCAACAGCTACATGGGCATGATCTTGCCGATCGTTGGTTGGGCATTCTCGATTTTCGTGTTGAGTGAATTTATGTCTGCCATTCCCAAAGATCTGGAAGATGCAGCGCGCGTTGACGGGGCATCCGAATGGCAAATTTTCTGGAATGTGATTCTGCCGTTGGTGCGTCCCGCACTGGGGACGGTGGTGATTTTTGGCTTCATCATGATTTGGGATCAGTACCTGCTGCCGTTGATCGTGGTGAACCAGGAGAGCATGTACACCATTCAGGTGATGTTGCGTGTACTCAGCTCCGATGAAAACAGTTCACCTAACGTATTTATCGCCATCACCCTGCTGGCCATGTTGCCGAGTGCCATTGTCTATCTGGGACTGCAAAAATATTTCAACCGCGGGCTGATGTCCGGTGCGGTAAAAGGGTGATTTCCCGTTGGGTTGCGGCGTGCAGGCAGTACGCCGCCGGTTGTCTCTGGCGGCAGTCATGCGCGCCCTGTGAAGTAGACTGAGGATTATTATGGGTTCTGTCATTCTTAAAAACGTCAGCAAATCTTTTGATAGCACGAAAATTATTCGCGATGTGTCACTTGAGATCCCTGACGGGACGTTCTGTGTGCTGGTCGGCCCCAGCGGTTGTGGTAAATCCACCTTGTTGCGCTTGATAGCAGGGCTGGAGGAGGTGAGCTCGGGTGAGGTTCACATCAACGGCCTGGATGTGACCGAGCAGGAGCCCAAATTGCGCGATATCGCTATGGTGTTCCAAAGCTACGCGCTCTATCCGCAGATGACGGTGCGGGAAAACATGGGCTTTGCGCTCAAATTGGCGAAGATGCCGAAAAAAGAGATTCACCAGAAAGTGGATGACGTTGCCGTTCTGCTTGGGCTGGAAAAATTGCTCGATCGTCTGCCGAAGGAACTGTCTGGCGGTCAACGCCAGCGTGTGGCGATGGGACGCGCGATTGTGCGCAACCCTCAGGTGTTTTTGTTCGATGAACCACTCTCCAATCTGGATGCCAAGCTGCGTACTCAGGTCCGGGCCGAAATTCGTGAGTTGCACCAGCGTTTACACACCACGTCGGTCTACGTCACCCACGATCAGATTGAAGCCATGACCATGGGCGAAATGATAGTCGTGTTGCGCGATGGGGTGATTGAACAGGTAGGGTCGCCACTCGAACTGTACGATCGTCCAGCCAACCGGTTTGTGGCCGGATTTATTGGCTCGCCCGAGATCAACCAATTGTCTGGCTGGGCGGTTGAACACGAGGGAAAATGTGTGCTGCAACTGGATGAGCACACCCTGATGCCTGTGCCGCAAGATGTCACGGTAACAGTGGGTCAACAGATCGTCTATGCCGTGCGCCCTGAACACTTTGAATGGGTAGAAGAGGGCGGAGACACCATCGCCGCCACGGTTGAAACCGTGGAAAATACCGGCAGTGACCTGCATGTTTTTTGCTTGTTGAGCGATCGCCGTCGCATTACTGTCAGCCAGAAAACACGCTTGGCGTTGCACGCGGGCGATCGGGTTTATCTACGGCCCAAAGCCAATACGGTTCACGTCTTCGATCAAGCCAGTGGCAAACGCCTTAATGCCTAAACGTCTGCCCGCCTGTTTTCTTCAATGGGTGGGCAGCGGTACTGTTCAGGTGCGACAAACTGATCGATGCTCGACGGTCGGCCAAAATACCACCCTTGCACAATCGCATTCGGGCAGTGTCGCGCGACATAAGCGGCCTGCTCCTGCGTTTCCACCCCTTCGACCACGATGCTGGCATCCAGTTTTTGCACCAGTGAGAACAGCACATCCGTGAAGGCGGCGTTGACGGAATCCGTGCCAATGGCGCCCACAAAAATCTTATCTATCTTCACCAGATTGAATGAGAAGCGGCTCAGGTAATCCAGATTTGAATAGCCGGTGCCGAAGTCATCCAGCGCGATTTTATGCCCTTGCTGCTGCAACGATTGCAGCGCAACCTCCAGCACCTGCGGCGATGCGGTAGAACGCTCCGTCAGTTCTAAAATCACCCGCTCGCGCATCACCCCATTGCGCTCGCACTCACGCTGCAAAAAGCGGTGGTAGTCGGGAGAGATGATGTCGCTAACCGCGAGGTTGATGCTGAGCGTAAAGGACGATGGCTGTGTCAGATAGGGCCGCATCTCCCGAATCGCACAGCGGGTGATGGCACGGGTTAACTCATCGATCATGTCGTTTTCTTCAGCGATGCGCACGAACACTTCTGGCGAAATTTCCTCACCTGCGCCGTTGCGCCAGCGCGCCAAGGCTTCAACGCCAATCAGCGAGCGTGTGGTAAGGCTGACCAGTGGCTGGTAGTGGGCACGCAGTTGATCGTTCTTCAGCGCCCGTTCCAGTTGGCAGGGCAGGGAGCGCCGCTTTTCACGGTAAAGTGAGTAACACAGCGTGAAACTGCCGCCCAACGCCGCCCCCATCAGAATGATGCCCGCTATTACATACCACGGGCGATATATCACACCCGCATCTTCAAACTGCGCCAGCACACAGATATCAAAGCTGTTTGAGCAGGTGAAAAAATGGCGTGTGCCCAGGGTGAGCCAGCCATTTTTTAATCTGCTTAAGTCTTCTTTACGGGGGAGTGTCAGGGAACCGAAGGTTTGGTAGGGATGGTCGAGATTTTTATTGATTAAGGTGGCACTGTATCCCTGCGGAGGTTGTGAATAGCGGCGAAAGGCAACCGAAGCGGTGATTGTCGCAACCCCTCCGCTGCTGGCAATATCGGCGGTGATCCTGGGATCGACCAGCCTTTCCATGGCGGTCCACAGCTGTGTGCCCGTCGGGGTGGTCAGATCGGGCGGCAACAGCGCGATAGGGGGATTCAGCCTTCCCCATCCCGCAGAGCAGATCAGGCGATCGTTTTCGATGCGACCTACGTCACGCAGATTAAGCGCGTAAAAGGACAGCAGGCGTAGTTCGCGCAGGTCGGCATCAGAGCAGGGTACATTGCCCAGTAACAGTATGCGATGCATTGTGTCCTGGCTCTCTTGTGCGACGGCAACCCCTTGCGCCAATACTTCTTGCGCGTAGCTTACCAAACGCTTTTGCTCTGACTGTGCAATAAAGGATTGACCAATGAACAGCGCCAGTACCGCGCTGAGCAACATGAAAATGATTAATCTGAACCATAATCCGGCGTTGTTGGAGGATAGCATCGTTATTATCCAATCAGTGGTGATGAACATAACTCGGCATGTGGATTCAGATATCGCATCCTTGCCAATCTGGTGAAGTTATCGGCCATATCTACCGTGGCTTGAGAAAAGGTGTTTCAGTTTGCCGCATGACGCAATGTTTAACCTGTATGTGTTGAACCGGTTGCAAGATAACGCAGTGGGGAGGGGCTATAAGCCACTGAATACCGTCTCTGAATCCTGCCATGCTATCGACGCTGCTGAGAATGATAATTATAAATGCCGATTATCAATCAGGGTAATTTTTTAATTAATATAACTTACTTGAAGTGTTAGGTTTTTTATACAGATATCCGTACCGACATCATGCATTGGTACATTTTTTGGCAACGCAGGTGTTGCCAACGCAGGTGATCCCGATTGGGATTCGGCGTATGGTTGGCGAAGCATTAGGCGAAAGAGAGACAGGGATACCATGGTTGATATTCACATCAAAACGTTGATTGAGCGCGATCCGCTCATGGCCAGCTTGGTTGCGCTGCGTGAGGTGACCTGGTTTAACCCGGAGAGCACCACGCTTGCCGAAGGGTTGCCCTACGTTGGGCTTGGGCTCGCGGATGTGCAGGCGGCGGATGCGCGCTTACGCCGTTTTGCTCCCTATCTCCGCCAGGTTTTTCCCGCGTTGGCGGCGAGTGAAGGCATCATTGAATCCGATATGGTTGACATCGCCGCGATGCAAACCGCACTGGATGTTCGATACGGCAAGGCATTGCCTGGGAAACTGTGGCTGAAAAAAGACAGCCACCTGCCAATTTCCGGCTCGATCAAGGCGCGCGGCGGTATCTATGAAGTGCTGGTGCACGCGGAACACTTGGCGTTACAGGCGGGGTTGATTAGCGCCTCGGATGACTATTGCCAACTGGCGAACGAAGACGCGCGGCACTTTTTTAGCCAATACCGCATTGCCGTGGGGTCGACCGGCAATCTCGGTATGTCGATCGGGATTATGGGGGCGATTCTGGGCTTCAAGGTTTCGGTACATATGTCGGCGGATGCGCGCCAATGGAAAAAGGACAGATTGCGCGCACACGGCGTTGATGTCGTGGAATATCAACAGGATTACGGCGTTGCCGTTGAACAAGGGCGCAAAGCGGCGCAGGACGACCCCTACTGCTTTTTTATTGATGACGAGAACTCTCGCTCGCTGTTTCTGGGTTATGCGGTTGCCGGTGACCGACTCAAAGCCCAGTTTGCTGAACGCGGCATGGTGGTAGATGCGGAGCATCCCCTGTTCGTCTATCTCCCGTGCGGCGTGGGTGGGGGGCCGGGTGGGGTGGCGTTCGGTCTGAAACTGGCGTTTGGCGATCACGTGCACTGTATTTTTGCTGAGCCGACGCACTCGCCCTGTATGTTGCTGGGCGTGTATACCGGCTTGCACGACGGCATTGCAGTGCAGGATTTGGGCATCGATAACCTGACCGCTGCCGATGGATTGGCGGTGGGGCGTCCATCCGGTTTTGTCGGGCGTGCCATGGCGCGACTGATTGACGGTTATTACACCCTAAGCGACGACGAAATGTATCGGTTGCTGGTGATGCTGGCGCAAACGCAAGCGCTCTGTCTGGAGCCCTCGGCGTTGGCCGGAATGGCCGGGCCGTGGCGCGTGGCAGGCAACGCGGAATACCTGTCGCGTTTGTCGTTATCCGCGTCGGCGATGCAACAGGCAACGCATCTGGTGTGGGCCACGGGCGGTGGCATGGTGCCGGACGCGGAGATGCAGAAATATCTGGCGCAAGGGACGAAATAGCCCGTACGCCAGATGCCCTGTTTACTTCATGCTGGCGGCAAGGGTGTCCACATTGTGTTTGAATGCAGCGGTGTAGCTGGCGGCCGGGCCGGTGCTGTCGGTTAACGCTTCCGGGTAGAGTTCACCGCCCGGCTGCGCGCCGCTGGCGTTAGCAATCTGTTTCACCAAACGCGGATCGGTCTGGTTTTCGATAAAGTAGCTGACGATCTTCTCTTGTTTGATCTGACGAATAAGCGCAGCAACCTGTTTGCTGCTGGCCTCTGCTTCCGTTGAATAACCTAGCGGTGCCAGAAAGGTCACGCCATAAGCCTGGCTGAAATAGCCAAACGCATCGTGGCTGGTGAGTACTTTGCGTTTTTCTGGCGCAATGGCGGCAAAGGTTTTCTTGGCATAATCATCCAGTGCCTGAAGTTGCTGAATATAGGCTTTTCCCTGCTGGCGAAAATAGTCAGCATCCTGCGGTGCCGCGCTGGCTAACGCATCGATGATATTCTGCGCGTAGATAACGCCATTCGCCGCGCTGTTCCAGGCGTGCGGATCGGTCTGGGTTTTTCCCTCTTCTTCCATCGACAGCGTGTGGATGCCCTGCGAGGCAGTGACCACTTTCCCTTGATAACCGGAAGCGGATACCAGACGCGTTAACCAGCCCTCCAGGCCCAGTCCGTTAACCACAACCAGATCCGCGCTCGCCAGCGTTTTGCTGTCTTGCGGCGAGGGTTCGAATTCATGGGGATCGCCGTTGGGCTTGACCAAATCGGTGACGACGATGCGATCGCCACCAATGTGGCTGACCATATCGCCTAAAACGGAAAAGCTCGCGACAACCTGCAACGGTTTTGCCATTGCAAACGTGCTGAATAACAGGCTGGAAAGTGCCAGTGCGATAACAGGATGTTTCATGATGTCCTCATTGATGACATGTGGATGATATTAGCGGCGCAGGCGAAGCATGCCGCCCTCAGCGCCGAAAGCGACCGAGAACGCGAAAAACAGCGTGGCGGTCAGGATGATGGCAGGCCCGGCGGGCAGTGAGGTATAGTAGGACCACTGCAGGCCGATAAGGCTGGATGCGATGCCCACCAACACCGAAACGGCCAGCATGACGGGCAAGCGCGTTGTCCAGAAACGGGCGCAGGTCGCGGGTAGCATCATCATACCGACCGTCATCAGCGTGCCCAGCAGTTGAAACCCCGCCACCAGATTGAGCACCACCAGCGCGAGAAATAACGCGTGGATCAGCGTTCTCCCTCGCGGTGAGGCGAGCTGCATAAAGGTGGCATCAAACGACTCGATCACCAACGCACGATAGAGCCACGCCAACAGCAGTATCGAGACTGAACAGATCAGGCCGATATCGATCAGTGCGCCGCGATCGACCGCCAAAATCGATCCAAACAGCACGTGGAGCAGATCGACGCTGGAACCGCGCAGTGACACTAACGTTACGCCGAGCGCCAGCGAACCCAGATAGAGTCCGGCGAAGCTGGCGTCCTCTTTTAACGCTGTCTTACGACTGACAAAACCGGAAAGCAGCGCCACTGTCAGCCCAGCAATAAACCCACCGGTCCCCATTGCCAACAGCGACATGCCGGAGAGCAGATACCCGATGGCAACGCCTGGCAATACCGCGTGCGACAGCGCATCGCCGATCAAACTCATGCGGCGTAGCAACAAAAAGCAACCCAGCGGCGTGGCACTGAGTGTGAGCGCGATACACCCGACCAGCGCGCGCCGCATAAACCCGAACTCCACCAGCGGTGAAAGGAGACTTATTGTCATCATACGACCGCCCTGATCCGCGCCTGTGCGCCGTGGGACACGGAGCGCGCTGAGGCGAATATATCGTGGGTTGCCCCCCAGCGATGGCCTGCGGTGCTGAGTTGTAGCACCAGCGGAAAATGGCGTTCGACAATGTCACGATCGTGCAGCACCGCCAGAACGGTACATCCTTGCTGGTGACGTTGGTGGATCAAGGCCAGCAGAGCCTGCGTTGTTTCGGCATCTACACCGGTAAACGGCTCATCCAGCAGCAGCACCGGTGCGTCCATCAACAGCAAGCGGGCAAACAGGACTCGCTGGAGCTGGCCTCCCGACAAATGGCCGATAGGGCGGGTGGCGAACGCGATCATCGCGACCGCCTCCAGCGCGGCATACGCATTGCGCCGCCAGATACTCGTGAGCCCACCGAACAGGCCGCGCTGCGGCAGGCTGCCCATCAACACCAAATCCATGACGCTCAACGGAAACTGGCGATCGAATTCTGACAGCTGTGGCAAATAGCCAATGCGCGGCAGTGTGTTGCCATCGTGCGCCAGCGAGCCTGCCAAGGGAGGAATCAGTCCGGCAAGGGTTTTTAACAGTGTCGATTTGCCACTGCCGTTTTCACCGACGATGGCCGTCAGTGAACCCGCGCTGAAGCTGCCGCTCAGCGTGCCAAGCGGTGAAGCTGCGGTGTAGCCGAAAGTAAGGTTGTGCAGCGCGATCATGGTAGCGATACCGCCCAGGCGACCAGCGCCCACAACAACGCCAACAGTGCCAGTGCGATGCTGATACGCGCCCAGGCGGAAAGAGAATAGAAGCTCACTCGTGAGTGCCATACAGAGAGAAATTAATTGTTATGTTATAATATAACAATTAAAACGCCAACAGAAAGGCGTAAGAGAATGTGACATGGCGGCTTTGGCCCTTGTCAGCGTGCAAATGTTCTTGTGGTTGTTATTGCGTTAACCCTCAACAGTGTAGAGATAAACGGTAGGAAAGGGGGCTGATGCGTTGAGTGCTTTTTTGCTAAAACCGTCTATCGTGAGCCTCGCAAACACAGGGATGAAGGAACAATGGCAACATTAAAGGATATAGCGGAGTGTGCAGGCGTCTCTATCAGTACAGTTTCTCGTGTATTAAATGGTACTGCGCCGATCAGTGCCAAAGTCAAACAGCAGATACTGGCGATTGCCGCTGAACAAGGCTACCCGCTGCATAAACTGGCGAAACCGGTGGCCGAAGCCTTGGATCCCTTGCGCCATGTTCTGTTGGCAGCGCCACGTAACCTGATGCTGGAAAGTGATTACAATCTGGTTTCCCTGTCATTGATCAATGCCCTTAAAACCTTGTGCGTACAGCGTAATATCCGACTGCGTCCATTTCCCTCGGATCATGATGCCATAACGGAAGATCAAATGAGCGCATCGCTGCAAGGTATGCGGCAGAGTGGCATTGTGATCGTCAATGACGAGCGTATCCCCTTGTTGCAGGCGGTGGTGAAAAGTGGAATACCTGCCGTGCTGATCAACGGTGAAGATCCCGCGATGCGTTTAAACCGTGTTACCCCCGCTAACCATGCCGCCGCAGCCTGTGCCGTTCGCCATCTGATAGAACACGGACATCGGCGAATTCTGCATTTAACCTGGTCGTCTTGCTCCACCATTAAACAACGGGAGCGCGGCTACCGTGATGCCTTGCTGGAGGCAGGGATTGCCGTCGATGAGTCGCTGATTCTTGCTTTGCCTGATTTTCATCCCCTCACTGCGCGCGACGCCATGCTGTGCTGGCTTTCCGCACATCCTGACCGCCTTGGCGTGACCGCGATTTTTTGCGCGGCGGACAATCAGGCGGTGGGCGTGGTGGATGCGCTGGCACAGCGTGGGATTCGCGTTCCAGATGATATGTCGTTGGTGGGCATGGATAATATTTTGCCACTGGATATGCTGCCGGTATCACTGACCACGGTGCACATGCCGCTTGATGCAGTTGCCAGAGCCGCACTGCAATTATTAACCCAGCAATTGGTTCCCGCACAGTCGCTGGGGGTGACGCAGCATGTTGAATTGGCGGGACATTTGGTGGTGCGAGAATCGGTAAAGTGCCTCAGCGCACTCCCTTGATTGCCGACTAAAATCGTGCAGTGGTGGCCTCGACCAGTACGCTAACCAGCTCGCCGCGCTCTAGCTACTGAATACCTTTATCAACATGATGTTGGGCTCTCCCGCTTGCGCGAATAATGCAAAAAGCAGCAAAAGCACAGGTAGCAGAGCGGGAAACACAGCACGCGTTGCGATAATCGATTCAGACGCCGGACGGGGCCCTGATAGCGAACTGTAAATGGAAGATTATCCGTCGATCACCTTATAGCATTTCCGCTGAATTTAATAACGCAAGGGTATCAGCGGTAATGATAAGTATCTCGACAGCAAACAGTAATCAAACCAGTGCGGCCAATAGAGAAATTACAACCAGCGCCAAAACGGTCCGTATGAAGGATATCCTGGGATTGAGAAAGGCCGTGAAATACGTTGAAAATCAGGTGACGACGTTTAATCGCAATTTGCGAAATCCGACACTCTGGCAGCGTCCTAGTGCAAACAGTCTTATGCAGGTGTTAACCGATATAGATACGGTAAGCGCGCGTGTAAAGCAGCTGACAGGTAAAATAGAAACCTCTTCTTACCCACATCATGCATCAAAAATGGCCAACCTGGAAAATATCAAGGCAACCATTGATACGTTGAGTAAAAGAGCCTGTGCCAGCTTTAATCGGTCACAAAAAAACATGCAAGTGATGCGCGAACGAGAAGATCAATATCTGGAAGATCGCGCTCAGAGTGCGAGAGTACGCTCTGAGCGTCGGCAGTATGCTAATGGAATGATTAATTCGGGAAGGGGCGATGAGCTGTATAACGGGGGAATGGTGAAATAGCGGATGGTGGTTGGTGTCGTGCCATTATGAATATTTCAACATGAATCCTTCAACCATAACGTCCTGCTAAAGCAGGGCGTTATGGTTTTGCTGAACCAACAACTTAGAACGGAATATCGTCGTCAAAGTCCATCGGAGGTTCATTGCCGCCAGGCATCGGCGCATTGTTCTGTTGGCGCGGTGCTTGCTGTGCGCCGCCGCTGAAGGCTTGACCACCCTGAGGCTGCTGCGGTTGTCCCCAGCCACCCTGCGGTGCGTTGTTGCCTGCGTTGCCGCCTGCCGGTGCACCACCGCCTTGGCGACCGCCCAGCATCTGCATGGAGCCAGAAATGTCTACCACCACTTCCGTGGTGTAACGATCCTGCCCACCCTGATCCTGCCATTTACGCGTGCGCAGTTGACCTTCAACATACACCTGTGAGCCTTTGCGCAGGTATTCTCCAGCTACTTCAGCCAGCTTTCCGTACAGGGTAACGCGGTGCCATTCGGTGCGCTCTTTCTGCTCGCCGGTCTGCTTGTCGCGCCAGGTATCTGACGTGGCCAGAGTCAGGTTAGCAACGGCACCACCGTTCGGCAGATAACGGACTTCCGGGTCTTGCCCCAGATTCCCGACAAGAATCACTTTATTAACGCCTCTGCTGGCCATGCTTGTGTCTCCTGATGAGTCAATACGTAAAGTCTAAGCCAGAAATCATAACATGCCAGCACTGTGCTGAGTACCCGCGATGTTGCATCCACACTTTTTTTATTGGTTACATTGTTGCATTAGAATACTGGATATTTATTCAGTTTTTTGTTAGCGTATTTCTCCTGCTTGTCCCCCCCCACTGCGCCGCCCTCTGCGGTGCTAAAAAACGCAGCGGGTGTTTTTTTGTGTCATAATTGCACGTTTCGTACCGGTTATCTCCGCCTGCGGGATGATGAAAATAGCGTTAACTCCGGGATGTATGTGAATGGATAAGATCGAAGTTCGTGGTGCCCGTACTCATAACCTCAAAAATATCAATCTGGTAATTCCGCGCGATAAACTGATTGTGGTCACCGGGCTGTCGGGGTCCGGTAAGTCGTCGCTGGCGTTTGATACCCTGTATGCGGAAGGGCAGCGGCGCTACGTTGAATCCTTGTCTGCCTATGCGCGCCAGTTTCTCTCTTTAATGGAGAAACCGGACGTCGATCATATCGAAGGGCTGTCACCGGCGATTTCCATTGAGCAAAAATCCACGTCGCATAACCCGCGCTCAACCGTGGGCACCATCACCGAGATTCACGACTATTTGCGTCTGCTCTTTGCCCGCGTGGGTGAGCCGCGCTGTCCGGATCACGATGTACCGCTGGCGGCGCAGACCGTCAGCCAGATGGTGGATAACGTGCTGGCACAGCCGGAAGGGACTCGCCTGATGCTGCTCGCCCCCATTGTTAAAGATCGCAAAGGGGAGCACACAAAAACGCTGGAAAACCTGGCGACACAGGGCTATATCCGCGCGCGTATCGACGGCGAGGTGTGCGATCTTTCCGATCCGCCCAAGCTGGAATTACAGAAGAAACACACCATTGAAGTGGTGGTCGATCGTTTCAAAGTGCGTGACGATTTGGCACAGCGTCTGGCGGAATCGTTTGAAACCGCGCTGGAGCTTTCCGGCGGTAGCGCCATTGTGGCAGATATGGATGACAGCAAGCAGCCTGAACTGCTGTTCTCCGCCAATTTTGCTTGCCCGCAGTGTGGCTACAGCATGCATGAGCTGGAGCCGCGCATGTTCTCCTTCAACAATCCGGCTGGTGCTTGTCCGAGCTGTGATGGGTTGGGCGTGCAACAGTTTTTCGATCCGGCACGTGTGGTGCAAAACGGCGAGCTGTCCCTGGCGGGTGGCGCGATTCGCGGCTGGGATCGACGCAACTTTTACTATTTTCAGATGCTGCGTTCACTGGCGGAGCATTACCGTTTTGATGTCGAGGCACCTTACGACAGCCTGAGTGAAAAAATTCGTCACGTTATTCTTTACGGCTCCGGGAAAGACACTATCGAGTTCAAATACATCAACGATCGTGGCGATACGTCCGTGCGACGCCATCCTTTCGAGGGCGTGTTGAACAACATGGAGCGGCGTTACAAGGAAACTGAATCAAGCGCGGTGCGCGAAGAGCTGGCCAAATTTATCAGTAACCGTCCTTGTGCCAGTTGCAGCGGAACACGCCTGCGTAAAGAAGCACGCCATGTGTTTGTGGAAAAGACTACGCTGCCACAGATTTCCGACATGAGCATCGGCCATGCGATGACGTTCTTCCAAAACATGAAGCTAAGCGGGCAGCGCGCGCAGATTGCTGAAAAAGTGTTGAAGGAGATCGGCGATCGCCTGAAATTCCTTGTGAACGTAGGATTGAACTACCTGTCGCTGTCGCGTTCTGCCGAAACGCTTTCCGGCGGTGAAGCGCAGCGTATCCGACTGGCGAGCCAAATCGGTGCCGGGCTGGTGGGGGTGATGTACGTACTGGATGAGCCTTCCATTGGTTTGCACCAGCGGGACAACGAACGCCTGCTGGAGACATTGATCCATCTGCGCAATCTGGGCAACACGGTGATTGTGGTGGAACACGATGAAGATGCTATTCGTGCAGCGGACCATGTGATCGATATCGGGCCGGGTGCGGGGGTGCATGGCGGTCAGGTGGTAGCGGAAGGGTCGGTAGAACAGATTATGGCGGTGCCAGAATCGTTGACTGGCCAGTACCTGAGCGGTGAGCGAAAAATCTCAGTGCCGTCGCAACGTGTCCCTGCAGATCCGACCAAAGTGCTGAAGCTGGTGGGAGCCAAAGGCAACAACCTGAAGGATGTTACGCTGACGCTACCCGTCGGGCTGTTCACCTGTATCACCGGTGTCTCTGGCTCCGGTAAATCAACGCTGATTAACGATACGCTGTTTCCGCTGGCTCAACGTCAGCTCAATGGCGCAACGCTGGCGGAACCGGCACCGTACCGTGAAATTCACGGTCTGGAACATTTTGATAAAGTGATCGATATCGATCAAAGCCCGATTGGGCGCACACCGCGTTCCAACCCGGCGACCTACACCGGCGTGTTTACGCCAATTCGTGAGCTGTTTGCCGGTGTGCCAGAGGCAAGAAGCCGCGGATATAACCCCGGGCGCTTTAGTTTCAACGTGCGCGGCGGGCGCTGTGAGGCCTGTCAGGGCGATGGGGTCATCAAAGTGGAGATGCACTTCCTGCCGGATATTTATGTGCCGTGCGATCAGTGCAAAGGCAAACGCTATAACCGTGAAACGCTGGAAATCAAATACAAGGGTAAAAGCATTCACGAAGTGCTGGAAATGACCATTGAAGAGGCGCGTGACTTCTTTGATGCCATTCCAGCGTTGGCGCGTAAGCTGCAAACCCTTATCGACGTCGGGCTTTCTTATATTCGTCTTGGACAGTCGGCGACCACGCTCTCCGGTGGTGAAGCACAGCGTGTGAAACTTTCCCGAGAGTTATCCAAGCGAGGAACGGGTCAAACCCTGTATATTCTTGACGAACCAACCACCGGGCTGCATTTTGCTGATATTCAGCAATTGTTAGACGTGTTGCACCAGTTGCGCGATCAAGGGAACACCATTGTGGTGATTGAGCACAATCTGGATGTGATTAAAACCGCAGATTGGATTGTGGATCTTGGTCCAGAAGGGGGCAGCGGTGGCGGTCAAATACTGGTGTCTGGCACCCCGGAGACAGTAGCGAACTGTGAGTTATCACACACTGCCCGTTTTCTTAAGCCAATATTGATCCGTAGCTAGTATGACTTGCGATACCTGGTGCAAACTGGGTATCGTAATTTTCCTTACAGAGTCGTTTGGAAAATTCACTCTCATGCTCTCTCAGGTTTGCATAAACCACCTCATTAAGTGAGGGCTTTCGTTATATTTCTCTCTAAAAATGGCATGATTTTATAATCACGCATTTCCTATGCAACTTTCTATTTCCTCTTTCGTGGATATATCATTTCCACATTGTTAAATATAGTTAATCAGATTATTGCTAAATACTTTGATATTGTCGATCAATTATCCCCTATTGATAGGCAAATCCTTTTAATTGTTTGTTTTTAAATGATTATAACGATCAATAGGTAAAGATGGTGATGCTGCTGCCGATACTCTATGTAGTATCTTGGGGCGAGGTAGAACTAACGGGCTAATCAATAAAATGCTGTGAGAGTATTTACTTATGAAATACAGAGTAATGCCTATGATCTGTTGCTTAACGTGAGTTTCAGGATAAAACATGATGTTTTACGCCTGGTGTGGAGCTTTCCTTTCAGAATGTGAAGGACGCGTGCAGCTAGCGTTTTGACCATGTTAAGCGTATGAAAAAATAGCATCAGATTATTATTTTATGATGATAGCACCGTATTTATGGTGAGGGGGGGCTATTCCCCTTAATTCTGACAACAGTTCTGTAATATTTTTAGTTGGGTATTTTGCTTGATTTTATATTCCTCTGTGTTTGCACGGTATTCATTTTTTTTCTGAATCTGTTAAGGAAAGGCCCATTACCCGCTCTGATGATATCTGGCAGTAAGCAGCAATCTGACTATGGTTCTCAATATCAAAAAGGAGTAGTTGATGAATATAAAGAACTGGCGTATTGGCTATCGTCTAGGCTTGGGGTTTGCATTTTTGGTGCTGATGCTCTTTGTTGTAAATGGATTATCGATTGCAAAATTATCTTTGTTTCATGAGGATACCAAAACCATTGTGGCAGATGTATATCCAGATACCGTTGTCGCAACGGATTTGATTGATGTCGTAAACAGCACATTAATCGCGTATCAACGTTTGTTGTTGGTGACCGATCCCGATCTCATGCGCAGTTCCATTGAATTGGCCAATAATTATCGAAAACGTGGTGGCGAATTGATGGATGCGTTATCGTCGAACGAAGGTTCCGACGCCTATAAGAAAATTGTGCAAGAGATCCAGCTGATTCGTCCACGCTTTCTGGCATCAGGAGACAAAATAGTGGCTCTTGTGCAATCAGGGGATCGTGACGGTGGCACTCAGGAATTTATTTCTACAATGAACGAGGTTCAGCGTGAATACCGTACGCGTGCTCGTGAGCTGGTTGCTCTTGAAAATGACATTATGACGCAGACGCTTGACACGATGACGGGGGTTTATAATCAAACGCGTTTGTTATTGGTGGTTATTGGGCTTATCGCTGCCATTGCTGGAGGAATCATTGCCTGGTTAATCACGCGTAGCGTTACCCGTCCTATTAATCAGGCACTCGCGCTGGCTGGCCGCGTTGCCCAAGGCGATCTGACATCGGTAGTCCATGCCTCAACACAGGATGAAACCGGGCAGTTGCTTAAAGCACTGGACAATATGAACAGCAATTTACGTCATATTGTCGGCCAAGTGCGCGATGGGGCGGAAGCCATTTCTACTGCGGCTTCTCAGATTGCAGCAGGCAATCAGGATCTCTCAGCCCGCACGGAGGAGCAGGCCAGTTCATTGGAACAAACGGCCTCTTCAATGGAGGAGCTAACATCAACCATTAAGAACACTGCGGACAACACACGTCAGGCAACGTCAGTCTCTTATCAGGCCTCGGATGCGGCGAAAAATAGTAGCGAAGTGATGCTATCTGTTACGCAAAAAATGCGTGGTATTCAAACGTCATCACAGCGCATGGCAGAGATCATTGGCGTGATTGACAGCATTGCTTTTCAAACCAATATATTGGCGCTGAATGCGGCAGTCGAAGCGGCGCGTGCGGGTGAACAAGGACGTGGTTTTGCGGTGGTAGCAAGCGAGGTGCGTTCATTGGCGCAGAGAAGTGCGACCGCCGCTAAGGAAATCAAAGAACTGATTGATGACTCCGTCAGCAAAATTCAGGATGGTATGCATTTGGTCGACAATGCCGACGAAACAATGGGGCGTTTGAGCAATCATGTGCAGGAAGTGAATGCCATTATTGCAGAGATTTCACAGGCGAGCCAGGAGCAAAGCGATGGCATCAGCCAGATGAATATCGCGGTTGGGCAGATTGACACAACGACACAACAAAATGCTGCCCTGGTAGAGGAATCTGCCGCCGCTGCGCTATCGCTGCAAGCGCAGGCCTCTGCTTTAACGGAAACGGTGAGAGCATTTAAACTCAGCGTAGGGGCGATGACGTCGACACCGTCAACGTCAACGCAATGTGCACCCCATATTAGTGCACGAACAGTGAAACCTGCGCTGGCATTGACCTCAAATTCTTCTGCTTCAAATAATCAGAACTGGACATCTTTCTGATTTCTCTGTAGATGCCGCCGATGCGGCATCTCTATATTTAAGCGACCTATTTGGCAAAGAGCTAATAAGCCGACAGTCGGCAATCTTCCCAACTTTTCTTCGCTGTGTATAGACAGATAAGAAAGGGTTATTGGTGAGAGTCTGCTGGGTGTATTTTAACGTCTCCTGAGGATGTGAGTTACCCGTAATTTGTGTAATCTGCTGCGCATCGCTTAGCACTAATCCTTCTGCTTATGCAGCATTAGCCCCAAGTCCTCCGGGATATCCTGTACAATCACTTTGTTACGCCCTGCCTTTTTAGCGCGATACAGCGCGTTATCAGCGGTTTTAAGGGCAGCGTCGATAGGTACTTCTTTCGGTAGGAACGAGGTTACGCCAATCGAAATGGTGATGTGTTGGCAGATGGGAAAACTCATTTCCGCGACATTTTTGCGTAGCCGCTCAGCAATGACCACGGCCAGGTGGATATCAATGCCGGGCAGCAGCATTAGAAACTCTTCCCCGCCGGTTCGGCACACCAGATCCGTTTTGCGCGAGTTGGTTTTTAAATGGCGCCCCAGCATTTTAATCACTTCATCACCCACATCATGTCCGTAGGTGTCGTTCACATTTTTAAAGTGATCAATGTCGATAACAATCACTGAAACCACGCTGTTGTTGAGCAGCGACATTTCGATATTTTCATGCAATCCACGCCGGTTGAGCAGGCCGGTGAGCGGGTCGGTGTGAGCCTGTGAACTGAGTTTTCCGATACGTTTATGCAGCAGAATCGTGCCCCATAGGATGACGCGCTTAAGGTGCTCGACTTCGAAATACCACGAGGACACCGCACGAATTTTACTGATGACATCGGGATCGTCCATGCGGCTGGCTGCCAATCCCAGCATTCGCAGCGGTTTGGCGATGTAGATCGTTAGTAAAGTGATCATGAACAGGGTGATGAGCAGCACGGGAGCACTTTTCTTTGTCACATCAATCATTACGTTATTTAATGCCTGCGTGACAATTTGTTCTGTTTGTAGCGTAAGAATAATCCAATCTGCGCGTTTAACTTTGGCGAATCCGGCTAGAAATGTGGCTCCTTGTGAATCGGTCAAACGAAAATTACCTTTATTTCCCAATAGCGCCATGTGCTTCAATGACGTATCGTCTATTTTTTGCCCAATTCGACTTTTATCATGATGATAAATAATGGTGCCATCTTTATTGAGGACAAAGGTGTCGTAATTATTATCATCAAACTGCGAATTCATAAATTCATTTGTTGCATTGCGATTGTTGAGATAAATAGAGCCGCCGACGTATCCTAGTTGTTCTCCCTCGGCACTGTGGATAGGAACAGAAATATAGACAATCAGGTTACCAATCAGAGAAACATAGGGCTGACTGATAAAAAAGGTGTTGGCCTGAACGGCGGCCGCATGGGAAGGGGATGTCAGGTGCGCATCAATGACCCCAGGCTGCAATGGGGAGAACGCACGAATGTAGCCTTGTTTATCAATGACCGAGACAGAATTGAAACGATGACCAATCTGCCGAATGCGATCAACTTCTTTTTGCAGCGTTTCGGCATTTTTCATGTTATCGGCGAGCAGTTGAGCGCTAAAACTGAGCTGTGATTGGGAAGAAGAAAAAAAAGTCTCGACAGTATTAGCGAGTTTTAATGAATAGTTGAGGTTTATTTTAAAAAACTGATCGGTCAATAATTTTTTTTGTGTGTCGTAGACGGCGAAATAGCTATTTATAAAAATAACTGACATACCTGAAAGTGCGATGAAAAGAATGAGACGTCGTAAATTGACCTGAAGAATAAAATGCTTCTGAAATGGTTTCATTTATTATCTTTCTGCTTATTATTGTTGTCGCAAATCAGCGAGCGATCGGCTGTTCAACATCATGATGTAAGTTAGTGATTAAGAAGGTAAATGTTAAATATACCCTTTCTCTTTCACAGTAGGGGGAGACGTGCTCCCGTACACCTCAGACTCAGCTGAGGACTGCGCCCTATCCATCGAAATCTGTTGAGTAATAAATTATGGGATATGTCTTAAGTAGTAGTTCAGCGCAAGCGGAGTGTCAATGTTGCGCTATATAAAAATTTCTTATGAATCACGGCGAAAGGAGAATAGTGAGATCAGTGGAAGGGTAAAAAGAAGAGGCTTAACGATGGCGTTAAGCCTTTGATAGGTTATTGAACCGCAGCGAACGCTTTGGCAACGCGTGCGACGTTACCCGAATTCAGGCCCGCAACACACATTCTGCCGCTGGCGATCAGATAAACACCAAATTCGTCGCGCAGGCGATCTACCTGTAGCGGGCTGAAACCGGTGTAGCTGAACATGCCGCGCTGCGTCAGCAGGTAGTCAAAATTGCGCGTTGGCAGTTCTGCTTTCAGCGCCTCCACCAGCGCTTTACGCATGGCGAGAATGCGTGAACGCATTTCTTCTACTTCTGCCTTCCACTCCGCATTGCGCGCTGCATCGTTCAGCACGTTAGACACTATCTGAGCGCCGTAATTCGGTGGTGTCGAGTAGTTACGACGCACCGTGGCTTTCAACTGCCCCAACACACGATCTGCGCTTTCAGCATCTTCACACACCACGGAAAGCCCGCCAACGCGTTCACTATAAAGAGAAAAAATCTTGGAGAAGGAGTTGGCAATCAAGGCGGGAACGCCCGCGCTCGCAACGGCGCGCAGTGCATAGGCATCGGCGTCAATACCGCCGCCAAAGCCCTGATAGGCGATATCCATAAACGGAATCAATTCGTGTTTGATCACCGTTTCAATAATGCGATCCCATTGCGCATTGGTCAGATCGGAGCCGGTCGGGTTATGACAGCACGGGTGCAGCAGTACGATGCTGCGCGCTGGCAGGCTTTCGAGCGTAGCAACCATGCCATCGAAATTTACGCCTAATGTCTGCGCATCAAAATAGGGGTAAGTGTGTACCTTGAATCCGGCACCGGCAAAAATAGCGATGTGGTTTTCCCAGGTTGGATCGCTGACCCACACCTCGGAGTCCGGGAAATAGTGTTTCAGGAAATCGGCACCGACTTTCAGTGCACCGGAACCGCCCAGCGTCTGGATAGTGGCAATGCGGTTGGCGGCCAGCGCCGGGTGCGCTTTACCAAACAGCAGCGTCTGGATTGCGGAACGGTAGGGTTGGAGACCTTCCATGGGCAAATAGGAGGAGGCCACTTTGGGCTGCGCTTCAAGCACACCAATGGCATCGCTCACGGCGCGTAGTGGCGGGATGGTATTCTGTTCGTTGTAATAGAGCCCGATACTGAGATTGATCTTATCTGCGCGCGGATCCTGTTTGTATTTTTCCATCAGAGACAGGATGGGATCTCCGGCATAGGCGTCGACATGTTGGAACACAGTTTTTCTCCTGAAATAATGATCTGCCACGCTTAACGCGCAGCGCACAACCCCTGAGCGCCATTTAGACCGTATAGCGCCCCGGTCGGTGATTCATCGCAATGATTAAGTTAAGCATCACGGCACCTAATACGGAAACCACCAGCATAGGTATGCTTACCACAAACAGTGAAGCCAGCACAATCACCACATCAACCGCCATTTGTAATTTGCCAGCGCGTATGCCGTAGTGATCCTGAAGGTAGAGCGCCAAAATATTCACGCCACCCAGACTGGCCTTGTGACGAAATAGCACGATGAAGCCCAACCCGATGATGATGTTGCCAAACAGCGTGGCATAGAAAGGCTGAAGTTTATCGAAGTGAATAAACAGCGGATGCACGTCTGACAGCAGAGAAACCAACCCGACGGCACAGAACGTCTTGATGGTGAAATGCCAGCCCATGCGGCGAACAGCCAGATAATAAAACGGCAGGTTGATCAGAAAGAAAATGGTGCCAAATGAAATATGCGTGATGTAGTGCAGCAGGAACGCCATCCCTGCTGTGCCGCCGGTAAGCGCGCCAGATTGGCGTAACAGGATGATCCCAAAAGACACCATCAATGAGCCAATCAACAATGCCAGAATATCTTCCAGCAGCGTGTGTTTTAGATTATCAGTTGCAACAACGTTATCCATGGTGTGCTCAATGGCAGAAAAAATCGAAATGTGACGCAAGCAAAGCAAAAAGTGCACCAAAAATGGCGCCGACAGTGGAGTTGCTGGCGTATTAACCGTGCTAATAAGTATAAGTTATTGAAATGCTGCAATTACGTATTGCACAAAAAGTGCAAAAATAGTGGATTCATGCGTGACTTGCGCATGTTTTGTGGGTTTTGTGCGCGGATTTATTCTTCGCGTGCACCAAAAGGAAGCGCTCCGCCCCAATAGGGTGCAAGCCTTCAGTTAGGCAGCACGACGCTATTCTCTTTCAGGCGATTCAGCACAACCGAGGTCTTCAGGTGAGAGACGCTTTTATTCTGCGACAAGATGCGACTGATGAGATCGCTCAATCCTTGCAGATCGGCTACTGCAACTTTCAGTAAATAGTCAGCATCGCCGGTGGTTTTGTAGGCATCAATGATCGCATCCACCTCTCCTAACATTTGGTGAAAGCGCTCCACGTAGTCGGCAGTATGGTTGATCAGGCGCACTTCGATCAAACCGAGACACTCCAGACCAATGGCGTTGGGTGCCAGGCGGGCGTGGTAGCCCAAGATCTGCCCAGCCTGCTCAAGCGCAATGCGACGGCGCGAACACTGCGATGCGGATAACCCGATCAGTTCGCTTAACTCCTGATTGGTCAAGCGGCCGTTGGTTTGCAGTAAGGTCAGCATTTTCAAATCATAGTCGTCTATCTGGTACATGGTGCTTTATCCGCATGATGTATCGGGAGATAAAACAGACTAACAGCTTTTTATCACCGCGTGCCGCTTCTTTTTACATCCTGGTTCTCGGCGGGATTGCACAACCAATGGGCATGCACCGTGTTGGCGCAACATCGTGCGTAAAATGATGCAATCAAGGGCGTTATGTGCATGTTATTGCCTGTTTATGCATCAATCTGTTTTGTGCCGCCATTATGTACCCCGCAAAGTGATAATAAAAATAATGAATATATTCATGGCATTAGTTTCTTTTATCACGGTTATTCGCCGCGTTATTGCTGGGGCTGGCCTGATTGTTGCTATGAGATTGCCAACACAACATCTTGTTCGGGGAATGTCATGGATACGTCGCAGACAACGGATCAACTGAAAAGAGGGTTAAAAAACCGCCATATCCAGTTGATTGCATTAGGGGGGGCGGTAGGCACCGGGCTGTTTTTGGGGATTGCGCAGACCATCAAAATGGCCGGACCATCGGTATTACTGGGCTATGCGATTGCCGGGGTTATTGCTTTTTTCATTATGCGTCAGTTAGGGGAAATGGTGGTGGAGGAGCCCGTAGCCGGTTCCTTTAGCCATTTCGCCAATAAATACTGGGGCAGCTTTGCCGGTTTCATGTCCGGTTGGAACTATTGGGTGCTGTATGTGCTGGTCAGTATGGCGGAGCTTTCTGCGGTCGGGATTTACATTCAATACTGGTTTCCCGATGTGCCAACCTGGGTTTCGGCGGCCGTTTTCTTTCTGCTGATTAACGCCATTAACCTCACGAACGTGAAAGTCTACGGCGAAATGGAGTTCTGGTTTGCCATCATTAAAGTGGCGGCAATTATCGGCATGATTGCGTTCGGCTGTTATCTACTGATAAGCGGGAGTGGTGGGCCGGAGGCCAGCGTGGCTAACCTGTGGCAACATGGTGGGTTCTTCCCCAACGGTTTTGGTGGCATGGTGATGGCGATGGCGGTCATCATGTTCTCCTTTGGCGGTCTTGAACTGGTCGGTATCACTGCCGCTGAGGCCGATCGGCCAGAAAAAAGTATTCCACGCGCCACCAATCAGGTGATTTATCGCATTCTGCTGTTTTATGTGGGCGCGTTGGCGGTGCTGCTGTCGCTGTACCCTTGGCAGAAAGTGGTGGAAGGCGGCAGCCCGTTTGTGCTGATTTTCCACGCGCTGGATAGCAACGTGGTGGCAACCGTGCTGAATCTGGTGGTGCTGTCTGCGGCGCTCTCGGTGTACAACAGTTGCGTCTACTGCAACAGCCGTATGCTGTTTGGCTTGGCTAAACAGGGCAACGCACCCCGCTCACTGTTGAGCATCAACAAACGCGGCATTCCGTTGAATGCGCTGGGCGTATCGGCGCTGGCAACCGGGCTGTGCGTGGTGTTGAACTACCTGATGCCGGGCAAGGCGTTTGAGCTGCTGATGGCGCTGGTGGTGTCCGCGTTAGTGATCAACTGGGCGATGATTTGCATTACACACCTCAAGTTCCGCCATGCGATGCAAGTGGCCGCAAAGGAAACGCGTTTCAAAAGCTGGGGTTACCCGGTGACCAACGTAATTTGCCTGCTGTTTCTGGCGGGGATTCTGGTGATCATGGCGATCACGCCCGGTATCCAGATCTCGGTATGGCTAATTCCCGTGTGGCTGGTGGCAATGGCGGTGGCTTATCGGGTGAAGAACCGTAACCGCACGCCGGCAGATATCGCGGTCAGTGACGTGTAATTGATGAAAAAGGCGTACCTTGCGGTACGCCTTTCTTAAGTTCTTGATGCGCCGCGCGATAAACTCAGGTCACAATTCAAGATAAATAGGTAGTCGCGAAATTTCAGCTATTGAAAAAGAATTACAGAATCATGCGCCCTTACAAATGCCATGAGACTCTTATAAGGTTGAAATACTCACAACCTATGTCACATATTCGCGCCATCGGCATACTTCCAGGTTTGTAGCGCTTGATCAAAGAACACTGGCTTCTTCGTGTCAACGTTATAGATAGTATGCCCCCAGCCTAAGAGTGATTTTGTCACTGCGCTGATCTGCGCGGTGGTGCCTGACCTTATGATGCCGTTGTAACCGGCTGATGGCAAAACCCACAATGAACCGGTCCACAAAACAAGTGTCCCAGTATCAGTTTGGTAGAATCGCCCTCCAGCAAGAACATTCAGGGGCCGTGCTGTCGATAAGCCAACAACTGCATATCCAGCCGCCCCTGTCCATATCCCAGCAGACACATTGGTTATGTACTCATTAAGGAAAGCGTCAAGGTAGCTAAACCCCGGTATTGCAATCGCAGTATAGTTACGCCACAGGGCGCTATTATCCGTGGCCCTGACCCTGACCCTCTGAAATGTTTGCCCTGTGGCATTCAGTGGAGAGGCCGTATTGACTGCATTTTCGCAAGTGATATCGATGTCAACATAAACGGGGGCTGATTCGCGGGTTATGTTCTGGAATCCCTGATAATGGCAACCCGTGGAACGCAGGGATTCTGACTGGATCCTGCCTGTTTTAGAGAAGTAAACAGCAAGCGCATTGACTGAGGAATGCGCATCATTAATATAGTCACTTCCCACATCGGTAACTCTGCGAGTATTTCGCCATTCGACCCCATTAGATATATTGGCTATCGGGCAATTAAACCTGTAAAGATTGTTGCTGCTATTTAAGTCGTTTAAATACCATGTCGCATCACTGGCCTGAGCATCTTCATCCTGAAATGTAACGACAACTCCAGCAGCGTAAGTTCGTGCCGTATTGTTGCTCACAGAAAAGCATTCTGCGTTTTGATGCTTTCTGAATGTTAACAGAGCTAAACCATATCCGCCTACAAGCTGATTATTGTGTAAATGAACATCCTTGGAACCGATAAATTTAAAGCAACGCTCAAATGAGGTCTCAGGCGTCTCTGTGGTGTAGTCTCGCATAACCGCTGTGTTATTCACGACAAAGACAATTTTACATGCACCAGAGCCATCATTATAAGACGAACAGTAAACACCATGACGATCGAGTGGTGAGCCAGTGACACCGAACGCGCACCCATCAACTAAGACAAGATCGCAGTCAATCGGTACTGTTCCATATCCATAAATACCAGGATTCCAGTCTTGAGATGCTAATTGCTGGTATACGTTGTAATACCTGGCTTCACGACAAATGTGAATCTTTGCTTTTACAGTGTTTACCCCCGCGCTGATATTGCGCATCTCCGAATTTTCGTAGTGCGCGTAAACATTACTCACAGTGATACCGACAACAGCACGACCAACACCACGTACCTTCCCCCCGTTAATTTTTAGCTTGGTCAGAACGCTTTCAATGCCGGTACCATCAAAGGTTAATATTTGGTAGTAAGTATCGTTTTCGGAAGGCGTGAAGTTAATCCAAGCATCATTTGTTGATATGATTGATAAATCTTTGCCGTTAAGCTGCCTGTAGATTGTCTCTGTTATATTTTGAGTGTCATCAACAAGAACATCAGCATTATTAGCAAGCGCTATATCAATAGCAGCAGCAAGGCTGCCGGCTTCTGATGTTTTTACTTTCCCTCTAACACCTCCCACAATCGTAAACCCTGCTGGCTTCGACAGATCTATGCGGATGATGTTTTCACCAACATCAACCCAAACCCCATCAGGATTATCGCCAGACCAAACCCCACCATCATCTTCTGGCGATTCACCGGCAATAATATGCGGAACATCGAGACTGCCGCGATAGCGATACCAGGAACCATTAAAGCCAACAATCTGGGTGGGCAATGAGACCTCAAGCCCCACCACCCACGCCCCCAATTGCATCCAGCCCAGGTTATCGAAAGCCGTGTCATATTTCTGCTTCAGCCATGCTGTGCGGTTGGCTAAGTCAATAAGCGGTTTGTTGGCTGTCCCTCGCTCTTTGCCTTTTTCATCAATGCGCAATGGCCCACCGGAAACAGGGTCGTTACGCTCTAACTGATAGACACCTTCAGCCCATTCGGGCACGTTAGGTAAATACGACATTATTTAACTCCCCTGGTGCGGTTAATAGGCAAAGTCATGCTCGCCATCAAAATCGATTTCATCGTTATAAGTAATCAGCCGGAAATCATTGCTCATTGAGATACGGCCAAATAAACCCAATTGCCGAGAGGGGGCTCTCTGCAAATCAGGCAGGATTAATGAGGTGGTTTCCAACCCAACAAGGGTATTCCCGGTATTAATCAGCTCCAGCATGCCAACCGGGTCGATATTAACGCGATATAATTCCACCAATGTTTTCCGGTCATTTTCGGCCAGATTGATACTTTCATAGCGCAACGCAAACTCACCCGGCGTGGAGGTTAATACCGGAATGGTTTTATAGCTGGCATAGTCATAACTGGCGAACACCGGCTGCTCGGCGGGAGTGGTGAGAAACTCAATCGCGCCAAAGTCAGCATCAACTATGTAGTCCTCACCTTCAGTTAACCCGGACAGCACCACATCACGCACGTTTTGGAATTCCAGACAAACGCGGTCACCGGCAACAATGCCTTCAGGTAACGCCTCATCACCTGCCCAGCTCTGCCGGTATTGATACTGTTCGCCATACAACAGGATGGCCAGATTATCGGCTGACAGGTCATGCCATGTCGCGGTGATGCCGCCGTTCCTGGCGGTAATGTACCGGTTTGCCTGCAATACACTCCCGCCACGAGAGATTTTCCCGACCTGCTGCTCATGGGTCAGCGTTACATTTAAGGCGGAAACGTCACCAATCCAGCGCCAGTTCACGCGACGGTCACTATCACGCTTAGAGAGATAGACTTTCCCCTGGCCGTAGTAATAGTTTTCCTGGCTCATAGGCTCCCCTCTGGCTCTGGCTCTGGCGTCGGTACGGGAGCATAAACGCCGACTGGCAATGTCACCTGATAGCGATACAGCGATTCTGTGCCGTCTCGTGTACTCCACAGCGTCAGAATGTGCGTAGCAGCATCTTCGCTTTCCGTCTCTGTGCTGTACGGCAGCGCCACGGCTTCATCCGTCGTGGTGTTCGTCCAGACCACAACACTCGTGGCCACATTGGTCAGCGTGATGACATATTGCACGCCAGGCTCTGGCCCGATACTGCCCTCGGTGAAATCAATTAACCGGTCAGCCTGAAGCAGGCGATCGCGGTGGGCATAGGTCAGCGAGTAACTGACAGCGGCAGCCACTGAAGCAGGGTAAAGAGCACCATTGATACGAATATTCCCTGGCAGGTAGGGGCGAGACTGGCGATGGTTCATCACGATCGTTGATACCGGTGCCAGTGCCGTATCGAGCATCTCAGCACTGGTGCGCGTTAACTGGCGCACCTCCACGTTTTCCCCGGTGATGTACTCGACGTTATCTGACTCGATAGCATCGGTGTAGAAACGAACCCGCGTACCTGCCGGATGTTGTGCTGGCAACGTATCCGCACAGGCACGGCCCACCGTCAGGCGATTGTTCTCTGCGTCAACCGCATCGATACGCATGATCTCGTCGCCCACAATGATCCCCGTGCCGATGGCGGGGAGACGTTGCAACGAGATATGCATCGAATCCGTCCACCGCGTCATGGTGGTCAGCACTATACCCGATGGCGTCCAGTCGCCCAGCCCCCGGTCAGCGAACGCGGCTCCGGCGGCGCGGGTCTGCAACTGGTAGTTAACAGACAGTGGCGTGGGGGCAGTAGACAATACGCCAACATAACCCGCTTCGGCCTTCAGATAGTCGAGTTCGGCAGTGCTCAACGTTGCAACCAAAATCATGTAGGGGATTTCAATCAACTGCACATCACTGACGGCATGTAATGACTGGTCTGGCGGCGTCCACTCACTGCCCTGGTTGCCATTACTGTATGACGTTGCTGGCAGCCCAAAAACATCCTGTACCGCTGTGACGGTCAACGCCCCGTTTTCTCCCTCTGTTATCTTGCTGGCTCGCATGACCATATTGGCAATGTTGCGATCGGGCAGAGAAACACGGAATACGCTGGCGGGGGCCAGGCTACCACCACGACGGTCGAACTGGATGACCAGACGGGTTAACCCGGATGCCCCCATTTCCAGATCGCGCTGTGCGACGCGGGCGGCAAGTTCCTGAGTCGGAATAGCCTTGTACTCGGTAGAGCTGGAGATAAGCCCGACGGACTGAATCGAACCAAGGTTCTGCGCCCGCACCGTGCCGTCGGTATTGGTGACCGGATCGCGGAACGTCACGACGATTTCATTCGGGGCCGAGTCCGTGCTGGTACTGTCATCGTCCTGCACCGCGATGATGCCATTGTCATAGGTAAACAGGGGCAAGTCAGCAGGATTGTAGTTATCGCGTATCAGCTTCAGCGTCATTTTGCCCGTAGACAAATCACCGTACTGTGCCGCACCGATGTGGTCGAGGATTTGCTGAACAAAGGTATCCAGAGAGTCCTGGCGGTTATAGCGAAAACACAGCCCGAACTTTTCATCGTAGAGGCGATCAGCAGCAACCTTATAGCTGTCCAGGTTGAAATCGTCTTCGAGAGACAGGCCACGCCCCCAGTCACGGTTGCTGCCACACTCAATCAGGATGTGCGCGGGATTCATGGCCAGAATCGTGCGTAAGTTATCCTGTATCGCTTCACTGGCTTCCGTCCTGATCTCATCACGCGTCGGTTCGCCAGGCAGTGGGGGCTCAGGCTCACCCTCTTCATCCAACACAACAGGAGGCCAGTTATCGTTTAACAGGTAGTTGGTGTTGAGTTGTGCATCATCATTTCTGAGGGTGATTTTGAGTTTTTCTGGATACCACACAACTCCCTTGTCCCACCCTTTATCGGTACGACGCACCCGGTATTTCCAGGGCTTCGGGCTGGCACTGTAGCAACTCACCAGGCCACTAAACAACGTTGTCACCAGGCCACGGAAACCGGGGACGAGTCCGGTAAGCAAACGCAGCAATGCCGGAGTAGGCTCCTGTGTTGGTCCTCCCATCATCACTTCAAACGTGCCCTGAATACCCCCTTCGCCGCCGGTGTCATCGCCGCCGAACAGGCCCGCCTTATCGATATAAAGAGACGTATTACTGCTGATTTGCCCCGCAGTGCCTGCAAAGACATTCTTATCGTCAGCCGTGATGGCAACGATTTCATCTACCGGGCCTCGACCAAGCCCTGCCTGGATATCCCAATAATAGCGATAGCCCACGGTGACTTTTTTAGACCCTTTACCGCCCACCCTATTTCACCTCATCTTGTCTGGCCTGAGCTTCAGCCAGACGGACAATATTGATGGCCAGCGCATCGCCGGTGGCCAGAAACAACGCTGAATCAATGCCGCCGTTCGCCAGGAACGCTTTCAGGTCGAGCGAGTAACGCTTGAAAAAGGCTCTGAGCCCAGGGGCACAGCCACCGCCTGCCCGGATATGCTCCATCGTGATCAACATAACGCCCCCTTACTTTCTGATCGCATCGTAGCGATAGTTGCCATAAGCCAGAACGAACCAGTCTTCCGTCCAGCAGTCACCAAAGAACACACACTGCGCCGTCCCTTCTGTCGGCTGGGGCATTTCCCAGTCCTCTTCCGTTGCCGCCTCTGGCGAGGAGTTCTTAGCCTTGGGAGCCAGCGCAACATTCAGAAAATAGGAAGCCGCCAATAAGCCGACATACTTGGCCACAACCAGCCAGGAAAAGGGTTCCACAGTGCCTCCTAAAACAACTTGATAATGGTGAACGGGGATTTGCCTGGCATATGCGGCTGGCCACCGTAGTTAAGATGGTTGCTGAACTTCTCCGCACACTGGCTGATTGTCCGGTTGCAGCCTGGAAACAACGTAATGGCCAGCCCTTCGGATAAACCCGATGTGCCACCAATCACACCGACCACATTGCCATCCTGCACTTTCAGGCCGCGCCGCTCGGTGATGCCGTCGGTTTCCCATTCAACATACCCCCCCGTGAACCAGCCGTTTTCCAGCCCCGCCGGAAGGGTGACGGTAATTTCAGCGCCATCCAGGCTGCTAATGACCAGCCCGGAGACTCCAAAACTGGCCGGATCAACCGTACAGTTGTGGTCATACAACGCATGCGGGCAGGCGCGGCCATAGGTCAACCGCAGCCCGACGCGGCTGAATGTTGATGCCAGGCTGGCCGTCACCAGGCGGGTGCGATCAATGGCTTCACGCTTTGCCTCTTTAATGGTGCCCACCCATACCGTTCTGAACTCGGCGCTGGTGTCATCCACATGCCAGCGATATATACGCACACGCACCGCGCGGGAGGGAGACACACCACGAAACAGCAGCGCCACCGCGTTCTCGGCGGGCACCGTCACATCGAGGTTGTCGCCGCTGCCTGCGCTCAGGCCGCTGTCGCTGATCGCCTGCGCTGTCCACACCACGTCATTGAGTAAAATATCTTTGTCCGCATTGGTGTAGCGGTAGGACAGCGTATCGCCCCGTACGAACTCATAGAGCGTGACAGGGCGACCATCGGCGGTTGAATACTCAAACTGATTCCAGCTCATCCCGGATCCCCCTGAACGTAGTGCTTACGGTGGTCAGCCCGTCGGTGTCCGTGACGTGTTGCCACTCCACCGAGTCGGACTCCTGGCGACACAGCGCCATAAAGGAAATGGACTCAATATCGTCAAGGGCCAGGCTAATGGCATCGCCATCGAGCAACAGGCGCTCTGTTGTTGACGACAATACGGCTGCTGCCGTTATGCGGCGGTACAAGCAGGTGCCATCGGTACGGCGGATACGCACATCACGTCGCCCTGGCACAACGCCCAAATCCGCAAACCCGGCGTTCTCAACGTCGATCGCATGGCCGTTCATGCCACTGACGGGATAAAAATCAGCGCTTGGTGTGGCAATCCAGACAGCCCGCTGACGCCCGCGCAGGTAATAGAAGAGGCGGCGCAAGGTGGCATGGGCTTCATTACCAATGGGCATCCACGCATGAGACTGCACGACAAACGGACGGCGTGCGGTGTCTGTCCGGGCTATCAACCCGGAGCCGTTATCCAGCTCCAGCAGCAGGCGGGCATACTGCCCCGTGACGGATTCACTCCAGTCAGAATCAGGCTCCAGCACCGGATGCTGGCGATAGCGTGGTAAGTCGGTAATGTCATCGCTGAAAGCATTGTGTTCATCCACCCGAAAGCGGACCTGCGCCGTGGCCAGCGTGGCGTTATAGCGGGTGAAGTCTGGCGGGTCGGTTAACATCGCCAGGCGCAACGGATACACCAGCGTACCCGCAGGCCAGCTTTCAGCCAGGGGAGTGGAGAACGTCACCCCTTCCGGCGAGACGGTCTCGATAGCGACTAATGATGACCGGGCACCTACCTCAATGCCTCTTTTCAGTAACAGCTTTCCACCGGCTGAAAAGTCACGCCCCGTGGTATCGAGCGCGAGGGACGACGAACCGGCAGCAAGCGCGGCAGGCAGCACTGACACGTCGGGAAAGACCGGCATGTTCCAGTGGGCAGCACCGGCATGAAACAATGCATTCTCCAGACGCTGGCGATCGTTATCCCCGACAAGGATACTGAACTCAAAGGTACGACGCGGAGACAGGCGACGTGCGATACGCTGCTCTGCGCCAGTGGGTGACTGAAGAACATCCGTTTTCCACTCCAGCGTCTCAGTGACGCCGTCCGTCCAGTTGGGCTCTGCCAGCCAGGTGATGAAGTCAGCCACTATTTCACCCCCAGCATTTGCTTCAGCGTCGGTGCATTCGCCTGAACAAACGTGAACATCTCACGTTTACCGCGCAGAGATTTCAGACCAGCGGACATAGCGTCACCCGCATCAAATACCAGGGTCTGCTGGAACGGCATGCCAGCACCATCATTCGCGGCGGCTGACTGACGCTGCGCGGGTTCGGGGATGGTGGCGGGCATATTGAAGACCGGGGCGGGAATACCGGCAAGCCCCCCCGTCGCATGACGAACGCGCGGTGCCCAGTCTTCCAGTGCGGCAATACCACGCTGGTTAAAGTCGTGCAGGAACGGCAGCGCACCCGGCTGCTGAACCACTGCGGCACGGGTGACAAACTCATGATCGGATAGCATCGCAGGAATAGAGTCACTGGTTGTTGTACCAGGGCCGCGAACGTGACCACCATCGGCAAAGAAGCTGGAGAACAATCCGCCGAGACCACCGCCCGCGCCGCCACCCGCGCCCATCAAGCTCGACGTGGCCATCATCGCGAGCTGCTGTGCGGCAATCTGCGCCATGCTGTTCACTATCGACAGCGCCAGGTTACCCACCGCATCACCCAAATCCATCGTCCCTTTGGCCAGACCCATGATGGAGCTTTGCAGCCCGGACTGGAGACCATCCTTGAACGCTACCGTCAGTTGATTGCCGCTTTCTTTCAGCTTGCCCAGTTCACCTTCCAGCGTGCTGATTAAGCCCCGGATGTTTTCACCCGCCTGGCCTGGTTGGGTTGCCAGTTCGCGCAGCTTCGGCAGGTACCCTTCAATCTTGGCGCCTACCTGTTGGTGCAATTCGACCAGGCGCTGGCGCCCATCCATTTCAGTTAATAAGCCGCCCTGTACCTGCGCCTGGATGCTGGTTTCCTGCTGGCTGCGCCAGGTAAGCAGGTCTTCCATTTCCTTTTTCAGTGCATCGGTGCGGATTTTGGCTTCCTGCATCGGCAGCAGCTTATCCAGCCAGTTCACGCCCTCGGTATTGCCGCTGGCGGTGAACTCATCACGCATTTGCTTATACTGGCTGCGAACCTCTAACAGGCTGGCACCGGCGCTGTCTCCCGATGCCCGCATGTATTCCATTTGCAGTTGCAGGTTTTTGTCACCGAACTCGCGCGCATTCAGTGCCGCATGGGCCGATTCAGCCAGCTTGCGTTGTTCAGCGGAGAGATTACGGGTAGCGATTTCGTGGGCGCGGGTAGCCGCTGCGCCCTGGGTGTGTTTTGAGGCTTGCTCGACCAGGGATTTAACAAAGCGCTCGTTCTCTGCCGCAGAGCGTTTGGTTTCGGCAGCTGCTTCGCGGGCTGCTTTGATGGATGCATCTTGCGCATCGGCTTGACGAGCAAGGGCACGGGCTTCGTTCTGCCGCTCTATCGTGGCGTCTTTCAGTGAGCCGGAGCGGATCTCCGCTTCGACTTTATCTAACTGGGTAATGGCAGTTTTCTGCTCAATGGTCTGACGTAACGTGTCGTTGTACTGCTGCGCTTTCTTATTGGAGGTATCCAGTGCGGCGACATCAACATCCCATTGGCCACCAGAGAAGTTCTGGCCATCGGTTGAGGTAACGCCCAGGTCACGTAGCTTTTCCTGAGAACCAGCAGCAGCCCACATTTCCTGGTATTTTTTCTTCAACGAGTCAAGGGCCGCTGCCTCCTGATCCATTGCGGTGGCATTTTTTCGCCATACAGGCTCCATTGAGTCATAAGCCTTCCTGGCTTTCTCTTCAGTTTTCTGTCGCTCAGATGCTGCATTAGCTACCGCATTTATTGCAGCTTCTTCCGCCTCTAATGCCGCTAACTCATCTTTGTCCGCACTTACTAAATTCTGATATGTTTCTCCTCTGGAGGCTATTTGGATATCACTTCCAGCGTTCGCTAGCTTTTCCCGTAATTCAAGTATTCTATTAGTGCGAGCCTCACTTGCACTTTCAGCGCCAACCGCACTAGCGGCCCCTCGCTTAGCTCGTTCAATTGCTTCACCCATCCTGTCTTTGACATTCTTCCAGCCACGGGCAACCCAATTAAGTTCTTTCTCTAACGCCAGCAAACGCTCGCTGGCAACTCTTTTATATTCTTGTGAGGCCAATTCGATGGCATCTTCGGTTTTTCCCTGTTCTTCCAGGGCACGAATACGCGTATAGGTAGCCGTATCAAGCCAGTGATACTTATCGTTGCTGTTTACAGCCCACTCACTGACGCTGTCGGACATCTTCGAAAATTCGCTCACCACCTGATCGGCAGACTGCCCGGTGAGCTGTGCCATCGCTGACGCTGCCTGAGACACGCTATCAATGGTGTCGGCAGTGAATTTACCGCTGCTGACCAGCCCTGTGAGAACGTCCCGCACCTGTGAGTAGTTATGGCTGAGAGCTCCGCCGCGCTGGGCCATTTGCTCCAGTTGGCCTGCGGTAACACCGGCATAGTTACCGGTCTGAGCGATCGCACGATTGAATGCATCCTGATCGTTCATCACGCTGATAACCGCAATACCCACAGCGGCTACGGCGGCGGCAAGTCCGCCCATCGCCAGACGTGCAGGGGTTATCAGGCTGGTCAGTGCCCGGAAGGTGTTACCGATGCCGCCAAACGAGTCCTTGATCTGGCCACCTTGCTGGATGGCCACCATCCATACCGGCATCCCGGATGCCAGGGAAGTGACCACATCGGTGATTTGCATCGGCAGAAAACGCATCGCCTGTGCGTATTGGCCAGCACTGAGGCCACCACGCTTCATTGCGGCGGAGGAGTCCGTCAGCCTCTGAATAAAGGGAGCCGCTTCGGCAGTGACGCCCAACTGAGCTGCTTTGTACTCCAGCAGTTCAGCCGTGGTCATGTTCATCGTATCGGCTTGCTCGCGCAGTCGCGCGATAAAGGCTTCTTTGGTGGCGCGGGCCTGGGCTTCTACCTGGGCGGCTTCGCGTGCTGCGCGGGCGGATTCTCGTGCGGCCTGCGCTTCCCGCTGTCCCGCTTCACTGGCGGCGTAAGCGTTCTTTTCCACCTGCTCGCGCATGGCGTTCAGGCGGGCGGTGTACTCGTCAAGGTCGTCACCACCGATTAACCCGGCAGCGCTGAACTCACCGAGCTGCCGTTCCATCTCATCCAGGCGTTCATAGGCTCCGACAACCGGATCAATGCGGCCCAGCAATCCAGCCAGTGCGGCCTGTTGTGCGACCAGGTCAGTATTCACATCACTGGTCGCGGCCTTGAGTGCTTCGGCGGCGATGTATGCCTGCGAGACGGCATTCTGATAATTGGTGGTACTGGCTGCGGTTTGCTGGGTAGTTGCCCCGACGCGGGCGAGTTCAGCGGCCAGTACAGCTTGCGTCTGGCCATGCTGTTTGGCTGCGGTCGCCGCCGCCTCCTGCGAGGCGACCATGGCTGACCATTGCGCATTACCCCTGCTGGCGGCGGCACCCGCCTTATTGATATCACCGGTCAATGACTCAACGGCACTCTTTGCCTCATTGAGGTCGGCAGTGATACGCAGTGCTAAATTCAAATCATTGCCCGTGGCCATTGATACACCTGTAAAGACTATTTTGTGAGTGCGTTAATCCGGCTTTTTGCCGCATCTCCGCCCGCAAACCCCGCGTTAACATCCAGAATAAAACCGGCGCTGTCCTGGCCTTGCAGGCGCAGCGCTTCGCGGTAATACAGCGTTAACTGTCGGCTGGTGTAGTGGCGGAGGCGTTCGGCGTCGTGTCCTTCTCTGACGAGCGTGGCGAAGACGCGTCCAAATCCGACTGTTCGCTCTGCGCTGCCTGTGCGGCCAGAATGGTGAGGCGTCGGACGGCAGCGCTCGTAAAAAAATGCCGGTTAACCGTCCAGAACCAGTCCAGCAGCGTAGTCCCATCCTGCGCAGGCAAAGCAGCGACCCATTCAACCGGCTTATCAACGGATCGAGCGATCAGAACGGGGATGATGCTGGCATGCTGCGCCAGCAGTGCGGCAACCTCGTCATACGCCATTGCCCGTAATTTCATCACTTCAGCCAGCGCCGAGACCAGTTGAGTGATAGGCGCATGCAGCTCCAATGAATCCATCAGGCTGTATTCGCGTACCGTCACTGTTTCACCGGCGATGGTGAGCGTGCGTTCCGGGATAAGCGTTTCCAGATCGCTTTGGGTCTCTTTGGACGTGCTCATTTACGCTGACTCCGCGACGTGGATGATGCGACCAAAACGACCCAACAGCGGGTCATTGGGTCGCGCGGTATCAAACAACACGCCTGCCGTGGTCTCCAGTGCTGCCAGTGACGTATCGTTGTTAATCAGCGCCAGCGCTGCCACGGGATCGAACGCCAGCTTGTACAGTTCGACGATAACCGCCGCACCACCTTCAGCCAGATTGATGCCTTCATAGCGCAGGGCAAGATTCTCGGGCTGGACGCTGAACAGCGTGGTATTGATGCCGCCCTCATACTTGTAATTCACGGTCGTTGCACCCGCCTGTGCGGTCAGAAAGGTGACAGCGCCATATACCGCATCCACTTCATAGTCAGTTCCGGCCACTAATGTCCCGATCACCACATCACTGACATTCTGCTGGGCCAACGTCAGGCGATCACCGGCGGCGATATTGCTGCCGAGGGCTTCGCCGGTCACCGTGCCTGCCGGAATGACGGCCTGCTCGCCGTAAAGCACCTGAGCCAGGTTTTGCGGGCTGTAGTCATGCCACGTTGAGGTGACGGTGCCGTCCTTGCTGGTTGGGAAACGCCGTACCGTTGCACGCTGACCGCTGTAAGATTCGCGATGCGTCAGGTTCTCCACCGTCAGTGCCAGGGACAAAGCCGAGACATCACCAATCCAGCGCCATGCCTTCGGTTTGCCATTGGCATCGCGTTTTGCCAGGAAGACTTTTCCCTGGCCGTAAAAGTACGTTTCAGGCTGTGCCATGATCGTCATTCTCCTGCTTTACGTTTTTAACTGCCTGGGCCTTGTCGGCGGGCACAGAAATCAGGTGGTGGTCGCGCAGCCAGTCAGCCTCGCGGTCACTCACCTCGATGGTTTCACCTGCGGCAACACCTTTACCGTTGTGCGTGTGCGGCGCAGTGAGGGTTACTTTTGGCATCGCATGCCTCCGATGACTCGTTTGGTCTGAAAGATATCCATCCACACCAGCGTCCCGGCGTCATAGTCCAGTACGTCACCACGTAGCCACTGCACCGGCGTGGTGTGCATCTTCGACGGCAAAAAACCGATCAGTTGATCGCGAACCTGGCCAATCAACGGATGAGATTCATGCGCCAGGGCAATGGCACCGTCACCGCTGTAATTGCGCACAGCAATGGCCACGCCAAACACCATCGATGCCACCTGGGCACGGCCTGAGCCAGGCTCTCCCTGTTCCGGCCCCATCAGCACATAAGCTGAAGGGGTTGAGAAGCCCGTCAGGTCGGTGATTTTGCTGTACTCGACCACCGTACCGATGAGGGTGAACGGCTGCGGGTCGATCGTCTGGAGGCGGGCCACAATGAGGGAGATATCAAACGGTGCGCTGCTCATTTGCCGTAATCCCTCAGTGAATCCATGCTGAATGTGCGACCGGGGCCGGTTATCTGCGGCGAACCGCCCGCAGGTTTTTGCGTATCCCCCAGACCCAGGCTGAATTTCCCATCAGCGACTTCACGCAAAAACCTCAACGCATCGCGGTAATCGCGCACGATGGGGTCGGTTCGTTCATCGGAGATACGGTGTGCGTGCAGCTTGTAACGGACGATAGATCGCGCCCAGGACGTCAGGATGGGTTGAATGTTGGCTAACGGCAGTTTGTAGCCGCGCTGTTGCAGATAACCGTCAATCAGCGTCTGGGCCTCTGCAACAGCATCACCAATGCGGGTTGTGGCATCGAGTGCCACATTGACCTGGTCGGCGGGCCACTGGCTGGTTTCTTCGCCGCGCAGTACCGCATCAAGGATTTCCGGTCGTGCAACAGGCTTGCCTATCTGCTGCGCGACCTGAGACAGTTCGACCGTGCCCGGACGTTCGGCCAACTGCGTCAGCGAGATATACCAGTTCGTGGCCATCGTCTTACGCCGCTACCGCGTTCTGGAAGAAGTAGCCGACGTCTTTGGCCACCACCAACTCTTTCACGGACTCACCCACACGAACGCGCTGACCACCGCGCAGCCCCATATCCGGGTCAGGGATAGAGCCGGAAACACGATTGCCGAACTGGGCTGTCATGCCCCAGGTGATCCCGCCACGGGTTGTGGCCAGCTTGTTGCGGTAGATAAAGGCGGCATGGCTACCCCAGGCACGCACCAGTTGTGCCGGCTTACCGGGCTTTGCAACATTGACCCAGCCTGAACCAACCAGAATATCTTCCAGCTCCAGCAGGTCTTTAAGGAACGCCAGTGGCACCATGCCATCCGACCCGGTACTGCCGTTGTAGGCACGCACCACGGACGGGTGACGGCGCAGCGCAGTCGCGGTAGCGCGGCCCCAGATTGCAATGTTCGGGCGCATGATGAGAGAGTCGAGCGCATCGGTAATGGCATTAATGGGCGTGCTGTCGGCATGACTCCACTGGTCATTACCAGCCAGGATGACGCGGTTGTCCGCGTTGTAGTTGGCAGCACCAAACACCAGATTGGCAGCGCGGACTTCGCGATCAAGCAGAATGAGGTCGGTGGTCGCCTCAGTCGCATGCCCCAGTGGATCGTAGTTTTTCGGGGCGTTATTGATATCGTCCTGCGGCACCGGGGAATCCAGCCCGTAGTCGTTGGTTGAGTCGGTTTCTTCGCTGGCCGGAAATTCTACCTGGTTCGGCTGCGATTTGCGTCCCACCAGAGTACTCGGCACCGTGAAACGTTCAGCGATGTCATATTTCCACCACTTGAACGCGCTGAGGCCCACCGGCACACGCGGCAGCACATCATCAGCAATCAGCGACATATTGCGGTACGCGATCGTGATGGCGGTCAACGCGGGGTCGACGGGAAAGGGAAAGTTACCAGCCATTGTGATGTTCTCCAGTAATAAAGAATAAGCAGTGCTCTGCCCGGAGGCTTACAAGCATCCCGCCGGATTAAATGGGATCGTCCAGTTGCAGAACGCCGGATTTTTCAGAATCGGAATAAGCCAGCAGCCCGGAATACTCCGGCATCTGCGTACCGTCATCCGCCTCAAACGCCGGGATAGTGCCGTGCGCTATCGTGTATGCGGGTTGCCCTTCTTTTGCCGCGAACTCGGCCAGTGACTTAATCTGTGCGGCGGTCAATATCAGCTTGCTCATGGCGTTCTCCAGCCTGGGTAATCAACGTGCCGGAGCTCATCCCGGCTATGGAGCGGTTTATACTGTCGCAAGCGTATTAACCGCCTGCCGCTGCGGGGAGTTGCCCTGGCGCAATCCACACCGAGCCAATTTCTTCCGCTGCGCCTGCCACTTCGGCATAGCCGATAAAGAAGTCGCCCGCCTCGGCAGGAACGGCGGCACCGGTGGCATCCGATGTCAGCGGATCGCCTGCGGCCACGGCACCACCGTAGACAACCAGAGCCAGACCCGAGCGGATCACATCCACATGATCGCCTTCACTGGCGCCCACATCGGTCGTCACCCCAATCAGTAACGCAGAGCCATCTACGGCCTGTGCAGCCAGCCCCTCGCTGGCACCGTGTACCACCAGGCGGCGCTTGACGAATGCCCCGGAAGCACGAAACGCGGTGATCAGTCCTGGAATATTCACTTGGCACCCCCTTGAACGTGGCGAACGGCATCGGTCGCGGAGACATTGCGCCCCAGTTTTTTCTGCTCAGCCTGGTAAACCTGGGCTGCTGATGCCACCGCTTCGGCATCGGCAAAATCCACAGGGGCACTGCCTGTGCCGGGTGACTTCTCGGCAAAGTCCAGCACCGTGGGCTTTTCTTCCAGCAGCTTGCGCAGCAGGGTTTCCGGCTTCTCGCTGATCGTGGCGGTGCCATCGGCAAACGAGATCGGTTCGTGGTCAAGGCCGACCAGCACCTCAACCAGCGTGGATTTGTGGCGCGGCAGGATCTTGCCGTTTTTCACCAGGCCATCCGCAAACGAGGTGATGTCGTCGCGGCGCTGTTTCTCTTCTTTTTCTTTATTGGCCTGTTCCTGGGCTTTGATTTTGTCCTCGCGCTCCTTGAGTGCCAGCTCACGCTTGGCAAGTTCATCCTCCCTGCCAGTAGGGGGTTTTGTGCCCGGGTTCTTTTCCTTAGCCGCCAGGGCGGCTTCGCGATCGGCCAGCGCCTGTTCACGCGCGGCCAACGCCTTTTCTTTTTCATCCACGATGTGCTCCTCGGCATATGCCAGTGGGGGAATAACAGAGTTGTCCGACCGGGTGGCCATCTCTTCTATGGATTTGATGCGCCACTGCGGCAGGATTTGTTCGGCACGCTCGGTGCCTTCTTTTTCGATGAGGTAATCGCGCAATCCCCGCAGCACGTCGGCAAGGTTCTCTGCCTCCCACTCGGTGGCGAACTCCAGAGGCGCGTTCTCGGCTCCGGTTTCGGCAAATTGCACATCCGGTAAACCTTTTATCGCCGGTGCCACCGCACCGAGAAAACCGACGTGCCGTGCGTAGTAATGACCAGGCTTGGGATTACCGGGCGAGTCAGGCAGATAAATGGATAACGAGCGTTTTTTATAAAGCCCGTCATTGAAGGCTTCCGCAAAGGCAGGGACGACCTGCTTGGGCTCGGCATAGACCAGTCCATCGCGCACCTCAAAGCGGGCTGCCCAGCCATAAGCGGGAGCCGTCAGGCTGGGATGACCAACAACAAATGGCGCTTCGGCCAGCGTCGGGTCATAGCTGGTTGCCAGGTCAATGCAGTCGTCCAGGGTGAATGTGACGTTGCGCCCGTCCATCGCGGTATGCGTGCCGGGGCGAAATACAGGCAAGGTGGCAGTGGATTGAGGCATTTCATCGTCGTCCGCAATTCAATAATGCAACGATGATGGCGCACAGGGGCTTGGGGGTAATCTGCCCCCGGACAGATAATTTCCGGGGGCTTGCAGCGAAAGCAGTGAAGGAGACGCAAGGGATACGCCCGAGAGCGTTATTAAAAGCTATTATAATAAGCCCGGAACGTATTCCCGCGACCATTGCGCCTCAAACTGCGCACAATGGCATACAGAGCGATTTATCCCCCTGTTTTCCTCTGGAACGATTGGCGGGCGATTTCCAGCAATCTTTCGGTGTCTGTGGCTGAAATCCCCAGCCAGGGACGCGCCGGGATCGTGATGCTGTAATTGGGCAGTGTATGCCACTGGCTGAAGTTCGACTTTTTCTTACTGACAAACTGATTGCCCACCTCTGTTTTCCCGTCGCTGTTGCGTTTGGTGCGGTAGTACGCCTGCTGAGGTCGCGACTTAATCTGTATCGTCCCGCCAAACTGGTGGATGGCACCATAATCTCGATCGGTGCCGAACAGCAGCTCATTGGCGTTCACCTGCCAGCGCAGCGTATTACGCAGATGGCCGTCGCGGGTCAGAATTTTATCAGCGTTCTTGCGCTTGCGCTTCTGATAGCGGGCTGAAAGCGACTGCCACGGTGTGCCATCAGGCGATTTTTGTTCCGTAAAGCGCTGCTGGTGAAACTCCAGCAGCTTCTCCCCCATGCCTTGCAGCATAGCCTGGGGAAATTTCACGGTCTCTTCGATAGCGAGAAGCACCTGAAGCGCATCACGATAATCCAGAGCAAGGGTTGCGCCAGCCATATCAATTCTCCCGGCGATACATCAGTACACCACTGCGCAGGGACTGCAACAGGGTTTCATCGGCTGCAATGCTTCCGGCCCAGCCATCTGCGCCGGTTTCAAACACCACCGATAACACGTCAGTCCCCGGCGACTGGAAGCGGGCCAGATAGCGATGGTGGACAACGGACTGCTGTTGCTCGGGAGAAAACACCACCTGCGCCCAGATCTCATCCGGGAATCGAATCCCCTGAGCCAGCAACAGTAACTGGTCTGACGCGGCAATTTGTCCTATCCCCGAGGGCGCATCGAACATCTCAGCGCCAATAGCAAGGCGCTGGCCCGCTGCATCAAGGAACACCGCTGGTTGCGAAAGCGATGCCTGGAACGCGGACAGAAACGCCTCAATAGCGTTATCGCTGGCCGATGGTTGCGGTGCGGGTTGAGGTGACGGCAAAGGAGGAATATTCGTTGCCGGTGTCGAGAGACCGTCCGGCGCGATATCAGCAGCCAGCGGATCATCGCCACGCGGAGGCGGCACTTGGCTGAACACGCGCGTGCGCCCTGGCGTATGCTCAAAGCCCGGATCGATGCCTTGCGGCACAAACACGGTACGTGGTCCGCCTGGACTACGCTGTCCGATAACCCGCTCAACAAAGGTAATGGGTGGCGCGGTGTCCGGGCCGGTTTTCCCCATCCGCTTCAGGTCGTCTTCTGTTCGTGCAATGACGCTGCATTGGCATCCCCAGGCATTGATGGGGAAATGATAAAGCCACCACGGGTCATCCCAGCGCAGCACCATACCGTTCCATGCCAGATGCTCTTCGCGCGGCTCTTCAACCACATCGCTGTGAACGTATTCCCAGTAGGGATGCGTTTCACGCATGGCCATCAGTTGCTGAAAGCGACCTGCCATATAGGACGAACGCAGGTTGGTTTCGTAGATGATGCGGGAGCGCCACTCGAAACCGCCGTTATAGCTCCAGCCATAGCGCTGGACGATCGCCGCGAACTCCTTGCGAAACTGCTCCAGCGTGCCGCCGGTGTTCGCCTTTTCTACCGCTGTGCGTAGATCGGCCAGCAGGTCATCACGATTGGCACCGGCGACCATAAACTCAGTGTCATGACTGGCACCGTAGACATCCGTCCAGGCATCAGTCTTGATGTTGAGCTTGCGCTCGAAAAAGGCAATCTGCTCACGGAACGGGAGCGAACCATAACTGACGTTACCGGCCATTCATTTCCTCCAGCAAGTCATTGCGACCTGCCAGTGCAGCGGCTTTCATCGCCAGTGCAAGGGTTTCGGCGTAGTCGTCGAGGTTCATTTCGGGCAGCAGACCGGTAAGCTCGTCGCGCAGCTGCTCCGGCGTTTCTGCCTTGTCGACAATCGTCTGTATCTGCTCAATCCACTTATCCGTGACAGGCTGTAGCTCTTTGTTCAACCGGCGGGCCATCAAGGTGGTGGCGTCGGGTTCGTCATGTTCGGCAAAGCTGACTGTCGGTGACGTTACTGCGGGTACAGACTGGGGTTTCTCTTCCCAATTACCACCATAGGTGTCCGTCACGTTGGCCAGCGTCGGCCTGAATCCGGTCGCATCGACAATATTCTTGTCACGCTCAGAGCGTGATTTGAGGTCTTCCGGCTCATCAAAGATGCGGGAAACCAGTGGGACAGCAGCACCAGGGAAGTTCAGCTCCGTCCACCATCTGCCAGGGCCACGGTTCCAGGACTCGCAAATCAGATCGGCGTCCGATTTGGCAATGGAGTTCAAAATATCCGATTGCAGTGATTCATCACCGCCGATGCCCTTGGCAGTACCGCCGGAACTGGAAATCTGCCCGACCACAACACGCCGGATGGCTTCATTCATCGCGTTATACAATGACTGGTAATCTGCTGCCCCGGAACGGCCAGCGGCCAGTAATTCGACCAGCATTTTTTCCGGCATAACGACACCGGTGTCGGTGGCCAATGCTCGCGTCAATGCCAGCAAGTCTCGCTTCTGAGCATCTGTAGCCCCTTCAGGATATTTTCCTACCACCGTTGGCATTCCAAACTTATCCAGAAATGTCAGCCAAAATTTAACGCCATTGCGTTTGAAGAATACCGGCCAGTACAACCAGTGGGCCAGCCCCAGACCATAGGGTTCATCGTCATGATCGGCACCGATAGAGTAATGCCAGAAGTAAGGCGGCGGACACTCGATACCTTCAGCCATATTGCGCGGGGTCAGTAAGCGCAACTCACCTTTTGGGGTATAGCGAAAACGCCTGCGATCGCGCACTTTGACGTCCTCTATCCACAGCAGGTTATCTTTGACGCCGTAAATCAGTTCAGAAACCGCATACCCGTAGAAAACGCCGTAATGCATCAGGCGCGTCACCCGATCAAACCCGATTGCCTCAATCTGCTGGCGCATGGCATCCGCGGCTTCGATATCAATCGGCTGTTCACCCCCAGCATCCACCTGCACCTCACGTGAGATCACTGCATCCTGCCGTTGTGTCAGTGCGGATTTCACTTCATCGTCGGTCAATACCTCACGGTAGATCTGCAAATCCTGAGAGCCGCGATGGCGCAGAACGCTGTCATCCGAAAGCGCCAGCGCTCCGAGCCACGGGCGGGTGATATCATTGCCGTCGCCGGTTGAGGCAATCTCCTGACCCAGTTTTGGCCGCTTGACCCTATCCTTAACGCGTTGCCACAGGCTCATATAAATCCTCCAAAATCATTCATGCCGCGCACCGTGCCAAAGCCGGTATCCGTTAGCTCACCGCCCTGCGGGCTGGCTCCATATCCATTGATATGCTGGTAAATACTTCGCGCCCCCGCTGACTGAAACTCGATCTGCGAGGACAGATTGAGCGCGGCATAGTTTGCCAGGCACCCGGCGATGGCCACGTCACCGTGGCGCACCAGTTCGGGGTCTTTGAGGTCTTTACGCTCCAGACGGGCCACCATCGGCACGCCATCAATGTTCTCTACCGTGCGCAAGTCCTGCGCCACGTTTTCATCGCGCGGCAACAGGATCATTGAATCCTCAAACAGCCCCGTGAACTTGGGCATCCACAGACCGTACCACTGGCGATTCAGGGTGATTTCAGCGATACGCGGGCGACCGTAGCGGTCGGCGGCATACTCGGCCAGCACCATGCCGGGGCCAGTGGCATCAATCGCGCCGCCCGACTGGCGGGGAAGATGGTCGATAAACCAGAATAAAATCTGCTGTTGCAGCGCTGACGGCACGTTGTTCAGTTCCAGCAGGAACGGCACATCGCGCAGCAGGTTAGGCTGGATGGCCATTGGCATTAACGCCGAGAAGTGACGGTGGCGGGCAAAGTCCATGCCGAACACATGGCGGCATTCCGGGTTCAGCGTTTCCGCCATTACCGGGCGCAGATAGCGGTCTATCCATTCATCACCCCAGCTTTGCCGCTCCAGCTCGCCCATGTTGATAAAGTCATCATCCAGCACCAGGCGAACCACCGGGCGTTCTTCCGGCATCGCGCGTTCAATCCACACGCCGGGGATACACACCCCGTTGCCGTCGCGCGGAATGGCATCCAGCTCTTCACGCATCGCCGCCTTGCGCGGGCCGTAGCCATTGCGGATGCCTTCATACCAGGCTTTTTTCCCCTCTACGGTGGCCTCTTTGCCGCCCATAGCGCACACCCGCTCATACAGGCCGTTAGCCACCGCATCATCGAACGTCACCGTAAACACCGCGGCATTCGCGCCATAGCGGCCTTCCTCTATGTCGTTGCAGAACTGGTTAAAGGGGTTGTTTTTACCGTTGTGAGAACTGATAACGACAATGCGCCCCCCCCAGATAAGCAAGGCGGTTGCCGCATCCAGCACGCCCTGCACATCTGGGTGGAAGGCGGCTTCATCAATGATAACCACACCTTGCAGACCACGGATGTTAGCCGGACGGGAAGAGAGCGCTGCCACCTGCATGCCACTGGCGAACCGCACGCGGTAGGCGGTGATTTGTCGGGTATTACCCTCGTTGTCCTGGTCTTCGAACAGGAACTCTTCGATACTGGACACCGCTGTGGCCTGCTGCTGGGCGATAACGCGGGCGAACTTGGCCACATAGCCGATAAACTCCAGTCCTTTCTCTTTGGTGTCACCGATGTAGTAAACGTTGCTGCCGCCCGCTGACTTGCGGGCACCGGCGATCAGCGTGGAGTTAAGCCCCCAGGCATAGGTAATGCCGGTTCGGCGTCCCTTGGGGATGGCGAGAATAGCCACATCCAGCTTCAGGCACTCGACTTGGTGCGCCATCAGCACACCGTCGGCCAGCGGGTTGAAGTCGGAAGGAATATCCCTGGCACGCGGGGGCAGTTCGTCCCACTCGACGACACGCACGGTTGAGGCAAGGGGTTTCATACCCTGCGGCTGGCTCATCACTTGATCCCCAGCACTTTCTCGCGCCAGAACTGCACCTGGTCTTCACTCATACCCTGGGCACTGGCGATTTGATCGAGGTTTTCCTGTTGCTCTTGCAACAGGCGTTCACGGGCCGTGCGTTCGATTTCCTTACGCTCATCCAGTGAAGCTTTGCGGGCCTGTAGCACATCTTTTGCCGCACGGGCCAGATGGCGAACGGTATCGATATCGGGCGTTTCCTCTAACTGGGCGGCGAAGGTGGCATGCGTTGTCAGCGTGGTGACAGCCTGCACCATCAATGCACCGGCTTTCTCGTCGGGGTTCTCGCCCAGCTCACTCACCAGCAACCTCGCCATCTGGTCTTGCTCGCGCATACGGCCGACCACCTGCTCAAACGACTGCTTGTAGCGGCCCAACGCACTGCGTGAGGGGGTATCTTCAGCATCAGGGAAGTGCTCGCGGATATCGGCAATCAGTTCATCAAGCGTTAACGCATCTTCACGCAACCGGCGCTCGATGTGAGAGCGAACATCAGGCGGCAGCTTATGGATAGTGGATTTGCGGCCCATCTCAGCCCCCTGCGCCAGGGCGTTTCACACCGGGGATAATCGCACGACCGGCCGCTGCGTCTGCACCGCGCTCGGTCAGCCTGGCAACCAGTACGGTCTCAATATCGTCGACAGTGACCAGCCCTTGCTCTTCGAGCCAGCGCAGCTCAGATTTAACCTGGTCACGGCTGGGTGCATGGCCATAGCGTGTTAACGCGGAATAGACCACCGAGCTGTTGCTGCTGTAGCTCGGCATTTCAGCGAGAAAGCGCAGGATAACCAGTCGCTGGTCTTCGCGTAAGAAAGTGGCAAAATCGCTCACAGAGTCCCCCTTTATTTGGTCTTTAGCAGGTATTCGTTAATGGTCTCAGTACGACGAGAGATTGCCGTAATTTGATCGCCCATCCCTTTTAACCCGGCCTCGGTGCGACTCAGATTGCTGATGAGTTCGGTGATCTGCGCCTGCGTTGGCACCTGTTTCACCTGCGCTTCCAGCGTGGTGATACGGGTGCGCAACTCCAGCAACTCCTGCTGACTGGCCGACTGACGGCCAATCAGCCAGGTGTAGATCCCCACCACACCCATCACGACCCATTGCAGAAACTGCCAGTTAAAACTCAGTTCATTTATCCCCACAGTCGCCTCCCTGGGCACATCGGATAACGTCGATCAATTGACCGGCACAGAGCCCGTACTGGTCATATAACTGCTTTTGCGCGATGGCCAGGTCATCCATGCTGTTACTGGCTGCTGCCACCGGACGCTCGCACGGCACCGCCAGACGCGCCGGTAAGACCGGTGGTGGCTGCACTTGCTGCACGCTCACGGGCGGCGGCAATCTGTTGCATGACGTCAGCATCAAACACGCAAAGAATACGAGTGGTGGCGGTTTTTTTAAGTGCAGCACGGATGGCCTCCGTTGATTGTTCGTCCGCCGCCTGGCGGGCATTGACCTGTTCTGACAAACGTTCGCTGGCGAGATTGGCGTTGGCGGTGAGTTTGCGGGCAGCGGCAATAAAACCATTCAGAGCGCCTGCGGCCTGCTGGGTTTCGGCACGGGATTGCGTCAGTTGGGTATCTGCGACACCCTGCTCATAGCCTGAACTGTGGATCATCCACACAGTCAAGACAATCAACCCCGCCCATACCAGATACCGGGCAAAAACCTTGATAGCTTCAGCCATCGCACACCCCCGAACCCCAGCCCGCACCGGCATAAAGCGGTTGCCAGCGGTGAATAATGCGGTCGGGATAGCCGCGATTCTCGCGGAAGTTGGCGGGCGTTCGGCCCGCGTTGACGGTCTCTGTCTGTCCCCAGTAGCGCGAACTGTCCAGACCGCGCTGCGCTGCCAGTTTTCGGTCTCGCTGCACCCAGCCCAGCCCGCCGTTATAGGCCGACAGCGTAAAGGCCATCCGGTCACAGTCACTGGCCGTTGCCGGGATGCGCTGCCAGTTCCAGCGGTTGTACTGCACCAGCGCACGCAGGGCCCATGATGGGTTATACGGCTGATCGGCTCCCAGTTCAGCGGGGTAGATACCGGCAATCCATGAGGATGTTGCGGGCATAAACTGCGCCAGCCCCTGGGCACCTACGGGCGATCGGGCCGTGGTTTTCCACTGCGATTCCTGGTGGATTTGACCGGCGAACGTGGCCACCGGCGCATCGATACCCCAGATGGCGCGACTGTTGCGGGTCAGCTCGTTTTGATAGCGACGGGCTTCCGTTGGCACATCGGCAACGGCTGGCCCCCAATGGCAGGCGCTTAACAGCAGAGACAGCAGGATTAGCGCTCGCATCATCACAGCCCCAGCGTCACGCCCAGCACCACCGCCAGCACAATCACCGCCCGTCGCAGCAGAACGGCAGCAAAGACCAGCTCATAACCGGTGGCGATGGGGTACTCTGGCTCGTTTCGTCCCCCTACGCCAGGCAGGGGCTTACCGATGGTTTTTTTCCAGTCGTCAATCAGGTAACTGCCGGGGCTGGCATAGGGAAACAAAGCCCGATCGAGGTGATAGCCCAACACGACAGCGATGGAGACCAGCGACAGCTTGTAGATGGTGACGCTCAGTTGTGCCGGTGACACGAACGCAATGACAACCAGCAGCAATACCGCAAGGATGACCCAGTAACGCAACCGCTGGGGAAAGACTTTATGAATGAGTGGCATGATGGATTCCCTGGTGTTGAAAGAAAAAAACAACGAACAGGGACATTGTGGGCGTGGGCTGGCGGGATGTAATTGGCCCTCGGACAGATTATTTAATCAGTCTCAGAGATCACTATGGCGGTGCATTATTATCACATTGCCGAGGGCATCATGAAAAAGTCAGAAAAAACTCAAACAGAAAACAACAAATCCCCACAAGTAGCAATGGGCCATGCTGAAATACGGCAGGTACTGAAGATCGAATATGACAATTGTATCAATACACGTATTGGCCGTGATTCATTGCTAAAAACCATAGCCAACTCACGTAGTGGTCGCGATACCCGACGTTGAATATTACTCCTTCCTATCTGAGGATATGATGACCATTCCAATTAAACCATTCAAAGCACTTTGCCTGGACTGGAGCAATAAATCACGAACTGCCGACGCTGAAGCGGGTAGAGCTTGTGATGAGATGGATAAGCGCATCTTGGGCAGTACCACATTGCATTATGCGACGTCAGCCCTGGAGTTGCTGCGAGCATATGAAAACCCTGCCGCAACAACACAGGACTTCATAGCACTACTCAAGGAATTTGAAAAGCAGGCGGGAATAGCTAAATCCGGTGTACTCCAAGCAAAAACTGAATATGACCGACGCGGCTGGCAAAATCGGGCTGATAACTTCACCGCTATTGCCAGTCAGTTGCGCAACCTACTAGAGAGGGGGAAGGTATTTGCTTAATTCCGCCTTCAGGTAATCTCTCAGAATAGAGAACGTCCAGCCAGCCAAGGGCTTCATTACGTTCTCTTTTGCTTTTTCCCACACGGTATCGCTTTTAATACTTTCTGCAAAATCCTGACCGTCCCATGTGAGTTGGTGTAACAATGCCCTCATCGGTATGCCGTTTCGTACCGGTTCAACAATACCTGTTACCAGGCCAGCCTCGACAAGCAGTAGTGCATGATAATTAAATTTTAACTGATCTACACTTTCCAGCTTAATTAAAGGCCCACTACGAACATCATCTCTGAGAGCCAGAACGATTTGCCGAATCAAATCCATATCTCGAGTCATAGTTGCTTAACACCCCTCATCAAGGCCAGCTTTGGGGCTGGCTTCAGTAGCTAAATCACCTAATACCTGGAGGAACAAACTTCACCACTTCATTATTTTTTGTATCGATAACACAGGTAGCAGAAACACCAACGAGTGCACCATGTTGGTTTTGTATCTTTAAGGTCAATGGTGTCCATTCATAGGTAACTTTGTCGCCATATCTCACACCATTAACGTCATCAATTTTTACGTTGTCAGAGTTTGCCGACTCCATGCGCAGCATCATCTTGCAGACATCTATCGCATTTCGTTTGGGTTCTGCGAATGAAAAAACAAACAGAACCACAAAAAAACCAACAGCAAAGATAGCCGTAATACCTAGACATCCCTTTAAATTACCAAGCTCTTTTTTTCTCTTGATGCCGCAATGAGGACAGACATTAGCTTTATCTGAAATCTCTTTACCGCACTCCGAACAAGCAACCAAAGCCACAATAGTCACCTTCAACAATTAATCCGTCTGGTTATCGATGGCACGCTACGCCGTCTTACCTTTTTTTCCTACTCGCTCTTGTTCCGCCAACGCAAAAGCCGTTCGCTCCAAGGCTGCCTTATCTGCCTCACCCAAATGATCATAATTATCCAATAACGCAGACTGACGCCTTGTTAATGAAGGTTTTTCTCTCGCAGTTGTTGAACTGCGCTGCCCAGTCAAAACATATAAAACATCCATCCCCATTAGAGATAGTGCAGATAACTGCACTGCTGTTGGTGAGGTGCGCTCTTTCTCCCAATCTATAAATGTTCTCTTGGCAACACCAATAGCTTCGGCCATCCCTTGCTGTGTAAGGGACAGGCGCTCTCTTTCTTCCTTAATACGCAAACCTATCATGTGAGTTTTTCTGCACTCTTAAATTGACTGGTGAGGAAATCTGCACCATAATCTAACACGTATTATACAAACATCATTGCATTACAGGAGGCAACACCATGACCCCCGAGCAGGTTAAAAACCGCTTCCAGCAACGTGGCATCACCATTACCCAGTGGGCGCTGGATAACGGCTATTCACGTGAAGCGGTATATCGGGTACTGAACGGCATCACCAAAGCCAAATATGGCCAGTCGCATGAGATCGCGGTGAAGCTCGGTCTCAAACAAACCGCTCAAGCCGCCTGATTTATCAGCATGAGCAAAAGAGTATCACATATTGCAAAAAGGGGAATGTGACATGACCAAGCCAAACACTTCAAGTTCCGGCTCCCGCATTCTGCGCGTCCTCAAAGCACTGCGTGGTCGCTCGCTGGACGGTCTTTCTAACAGCGATCTTGCGAAAGCGTTGGACGAATCACCCGCCAACATCAACCGGGCACTCAACACCCTGATTGAAGAAGGGATGGCACAAAAACTGGATAGCGGCCGCTTTGCCCTGAGCGTTCAGGTGTTGCAGATAGCAGTAACTCACAGCAATGAGATTGCCCGCGCTCAGAACCGCATCAATGAATTAAACCAGCGCGTTCTGGCTGGCAGCCGATAAGGAAAAACAACGATGGCACGTACTAAAACCCAACCAGCAGAGTTAATCCCGGATGCAATGTTGAACCCGGAGCTGGAAAATACGCAAAACCTGATAGCAACAGTCAGCAGCGAATTCAGCGACGAGCGCGACCTGTTGAACCAGCTATTAGGGCAGGCTCAGATGGCTGATGCTTTCGCTCAATTTTCCAAGACCGTCTTGACTTCTAAAATGGCATTTGTGAAGGAAAATAAACTTTATCAATCACTTAAAGGGAAAAGGAGTCAAGACGGTCTTGAGTTTTCAGGCACATGGGCTGAGTTTTGTAATTTGCTTGGCTACACACCTGAACATGCCAACGAATCAATAAATAACCTACAGTCATTCGGCGAAGAAGCCCTCGAATCCATGTCCCGCATGGGTATCGGCTATCGCGAACTGCGTCAGTTCCGCCGCCTGCCAGAAGACCAGAAAAGCGCTCTGATTGAAGTGGCCAGAGACGGAGACAAAACGGCACTGCTGGAGCTGGCTGAGGAAATGATCGCCAAGCATACCAAGGAAAAAGAAGACCTCAAGACCGACCTGGAAATCAGCCGCCAGACCGTGGCGGAGAAAAAAGAAATCATCAGCAAGCTGGAAGATGAGAAAGAAGACCTGCGCACCCGCCTGACGCGACGCTCAGCCCAAGAGACCCCGGATGAAGAAGGCAAGGCAATTGAGGTTGAGGTGGGCGGCTTTAAAAACGCTGTGGTCAGCGCTCTGGTTGAGCTGCAAAGCGGCTTCAATGCGTTGGACGAACACCACGAACGCACCGGCATCAACCACAGCCACTACATGCTCGGCATCCTTAATGACCTGCAACTCCAGCTCGATGACCTGCGCCAGCAGTTCAACCTGCCGGAATACCAGCCCATCGACACCGTGCCGGATTGGGTAAAGGAATCACAGGAGAACAACCATGAGTAATACACCTGTAATGGACAGCCCTGAAGTGCTTGGCCACGCGCTGTGCCGCCATGTTCCTGATATGCGCAAGGGCTTCACTATCCAGACCCGCCACGGTGATATCTATGTAACCGCCGATGACGCCGCGCCGTTCGCTGGTGCAATGGAGCGCTTATTGATGCGCAAGATCTCCCTGATTCAGGACGAGCAATTGGAACAGAATGGCGATACGTCGCGCGATCCAATCTACTCCCAAAAACTTGCCGCCCAACTGGAGCGGAATCTCGCCACCATTGACGAAAATAATCGGCAGATTCTGGCTCTTGAACCCGTCCTCACACAGAAGCTGCATTTCTCTATAACGGAAGGGGCCAGACATAATCTTCTCCAAAATATACGCGAATTGGGAAATCAGACAGAACAGGCGACACGCGAGGCTACCCGCGCAAATGGCAAATGCCTTCTTAGTGAGAAAGATATTGCTCAAAATCTCATGATGAGTCGGGTGGGTGGCGAAGAATTTGACGATAAATATAAAGCAGCCCTTCAAGAGCTGATAACCCAGCAAAGCTCGACCAAGCATGAAGAGTTATCACATGAAGAGAAAGCTCACCTGGTCTCTCAAATCAATGCATTGCAGGATGTTGCAAAACAAGAATGCGATAGAGCCCAAAAACAGATGCCGGGTCTGGAGTGGCTGGCCATAGTCATGATGGCATATGAAGACAAAGCCATTCCTGCAAACAGTGTTATCAACATGATCCGGAATCATTTCAACCTATCCACACCAATTTCTCCGGCAACCAGCCTGTTGGGGAAACTCAGTCACAGGTTGTATACGGGGCGCGTCCACGATACAGCATCTGACGCAAAAGCTGGAGACTGACATGGCCAGACATTCCCTCTGTATACACACAAGGCACGCGCGTTTGTGGAGGACGCGTCATGAGATCATCTCGCGACAGCCACCATCGAATGCCCATATGGTGAAGCATTTTAATGCCGTAGTCATCATGGCGGGTTTCGCTTACCCAACCATCAAGTTTGGCCTCATCTATATAGAGGGCGAACTGCGTGAACTTACCAATATCGGCCTCAAGCTTGGTGTGCTCACGGAGTATTGCATCGTGATTACGTGTCAGGGACTGAAATGCTTTCCACAGCAGGTCAGCGCCATAGCGGCGGGAAAATTCATCGAACGATACGGCTATAGCTTCATGTACAGACCAGTATCCTCGATCTTTTATGGGGTCATTTTTCATCTTGTCATCCTGATTCTGTTTGTAAAAAAACAAATTATCACGGTCACAAGAAAATCGGTAATCAATGAGGTGGGACTATGAATCCTGTCCTTACTCAGCGACTTGTTGCTATCGCCGAAGCGGCCAACGCTGCCGGGCATGGCAATAAAGAGCCTGTGTATCAGTCCGCCTGTGAGGAACTGCAAATGTCACGCGCCACGTTGCTCAAAAAGCTGAATGCAGTACGCGCCCCCAAACCGCGTAAACAGCGTGCAGATGCGGGTGAGACCGCACTGACGCGCGATGAGGCGCTGACCATTTCCGGTGCGCTGATGGAGACCATTCGCGGTACCGGCAAGCGCACTCTGAGCGTGGAGAAAGCCATCGACAGCCTGCGCGACAACGGCCTTATCCTTGCCGGACGGGTCGATCAGGACACGGGCGAGTTTGCGCCACTGTCCACCAGTACCATTATTCGTGCCTTGCGCCAGTTCAAGCTGCACCCCGATCAGCTACGTGCGCCAGCCCCTGCGCAACAACTTGCCAGCCTGCACCCTAACCATGTCTGGCAACTGGATGCGTCTATCTGTGTGCTTTATTACCTCAAGAACCCGGCCAAGGGTGTGCGGGGCGATACCGGCCTGCGCATCATGGATGAACGGGAGTTCAACAAGAACAAGCCCGCCAACGTGGCGAAAGTGGTTAACGATCGAGTCTGGTCATTTGAAGGCACCGACCATACCACCGGCTGGATTTATCTGGAGTACCGCTTTGGTGGTGAAACCACCGAGAACTTTACCTCGGTACTGATCAACATGATGCAGGAGCGCGGCGGCGCTGATGTGCTGCATGGCGTACCGCGCATCCTGTTTACCGACCCCGGCGCGGCGCTCAAATCCCCCACGATGGCCAACCTGTGCCAGGCGCTGGGCATCCAGTTGATATCCCACAAGGCTCGCAACGCCCGCGCTACCGGTTCGGTGGAAAAAGCGCGTGACATTCTGGAGCGTGACTTTGAGCACGGCCTGCGCTTTTGCCGCGTTGACAACATTGACGAACTGAACCGGCTGGCGCGGTTGTGGCGTATGAAGTTCAACCGCACCGCCATTCACAGCCGCTACGGCATGACGCGCACCGATAAATGGCTGCTGATCACCGAGCTGCAACTGATTAAAGCGCCATCCGTTGAAGTGTGCCGCGAGGCGGCGGTGTCCGCGCCGGTGAGCTGCAAGGTGGACACCTTCCTGCGCATTCGCTTTCGCAAACGTCAGTTTGATGTATCAGCCGTGCCGGGCATCTATGTGGGCGACAGTCTGATGGTGGCCAGAAACCTCTATCGTGACGATCAGGCGCAGGTGGTACTGACGGGTGAGGACGGGTTTAAGACCTTCTTCCTGGTCGATGAGGTCATGAAGGATGAGCACGGTTTCGCCGTGGACTCGCCGGTGATTGGCCGTGAGTTCCGTGCGCTGCCGCAAAGCGTGACCGAACAGCATAAGGAAGAGGTTGAACAGCGCGTTTACGGTACCCAGAGCAAGGAAGAGACCGAGGCCGCGAAGAAGGCCAAAGCCGTGCCGTTTGGCGGTCGTCTGAATCCGTATCTGGATATCGAACGTGATGACGCGCCGACCTACCTGCCCAAACGCGGGGCCGTCGCCGAGGTTCGCAGCCCGCGCATCGAACAGCGCCCGTTGACCCACGTCGAAGCCGCCAAACAGTTGCGTGACCGTCTTACTGAAAAAGGCCACCCGTGGACAGCGCAGCATTACCAGCAACTGGTGGCGCAATACCCTGACGGCATACCCGCCGATGACATTGAGACTGTGGCGAACGCGCTCGTTACCGCACCCGCCATCGCTAATGTCGTTGGCATTCGTTAACCAGGAGGGAGGAGATGCTGCAACTGAAAAACATTATGGCCCGCCACAGAATCAACCAGGGCGAACTGACAACCGCCGCAGGCATATCACAGCCCGCTATCGCTCAACTGGTGAATCACAGTATCTGGCCAAAGCGTAACGCCGAGGGTATCCGGCAGAGTATTTCCCGCGTGTTGTCGCATCGCGGTATCGATCCAGAAGGGGCATTTGAAGAAGTCCCGGCGGCAGGCACCACCACCGGGACAGATGTCCCACTGCAACAGGCACATGATGAGGAGACAGAAAATATGCTACTGAAAAAACAGGTATTACGTCCAGCGGCAAAAAAGGCATTCGGATTGTTCCGCGACCCGTTCGCTGATGATGCGATGCAAAGTGCAGAAGACGTCTTTACCACGCAGGACATTCGCTACGTGCGTGAGTCACTGTACCAGACCGCGAAACATGGCGGATTTATGGCAGTCATCGGTGAATCCGGTGCAGGTAAATCGACGCTGCGCCGTGACCTTATCGAGCGCGTCAACCGCGAGAACGCGCCGGTGATTGTGATCGAGCCTTATGTCATTGCGATGGAAGACAACGACGTTAAAGGCAAAACGCTGAAAGCCGCCGCCATTGCCGAGGCGATTATCAGCACCATCGCGCCACTGGAGAACATCAAGCGCAGCCAGGATGCACGTTTCCGCCAGTTACACCGCGTACTTAAAGACAGCAGCGCAGCGGGTTACAGCCACGTTCTGGTGATTGAAGAGGCCCACAGCCTACCCATCCCGACACTCAAGCATCTGAAACGCTTTTATGAGCTGGAAAGCGGGTTTAAAAAGCTGTTATCCATCGTCCTGATTGGCCAACCCGAGCTGGCCACCAAGCTGTCAGAGCGCAATATGGAAGTGCGTGAAGTCGTCCAGCGCTGCGAAGTGGTTGAACTGCTGCCGCTGGATAACGCACTGGAAGATTATCTGCAATTCAAGCTCGGACGGGCGGGTAAGCAGCTCAAAGAGATTGTGGATACCACGGCGATTGAGGCTATTCGCGCTCGTCTCAGCAATCAGGCCACTGGCCGTAAAAGCATTGTCAGCCTGCTTTACCCGCTGGCCGTCAGTAACCTGCTGATAGCGGCGATGAATCTGGCCGCTGATATCGGCGTGCCGGTGGTGAATTCTGACGTGATTAAGGGGGTATGAAGTGGATATCAGACGCTATGGAGTTAACTGGTTCGGCACTCTGGATCTTATTGTTGATGTTGACCTCGATATTGTCACTGAAGACTCGCTGAATGTAATCAATAATTTTTGGAGTGATAGCAGTTGGAGACTGAATGATGCCAACGGCAATTTGCTTTTTGCTGTACTAAAAATGCTGGCACAACAATGCTTTCAGATGGTGACTGCGCACGGGTTTAATGCCAATGGGCTTATTCACCAGTTTGATTGGGATGGCGGTAATGGAATGGAAGGATGGCCTCCTATGGATGGCTCATATGGATTCAAAATCATCTCCTGTGATGAGCTTGAATTTGATATGGGTGATATCACGGTCAGTGAAGTGCAGGAATAAACATCTGAGAGGTTAATAATGGAAACAATCCAGAATATTAATCAAAAGTTAGCGGACGTTCATGAAATCATGGCGTGTTTAAAAGCCATGAACGCCAATGTCCAGAGCGTCATTATCAAAGGTGATAAACCCATTATCCGTATTGAACGCAATGCCCATTGCGATGTGTTGATTAAAAACGGTATCGCTCGTTACGTGTCTTTCGGTTTTGGCAGCAATGGCCGCTTCCGCCAGGGGGTATTTGAGCATTCAGGATGCCGCGTTGTTTGGTCTGAATCGTTGCATTAATAACCGTAAAAGGAGTGCTGCGTGAGTGAGTTTATAACTGTAGATATAAGTGCTGAAGCTATCGTGCGATATAAAAAACGGGTCAGCATGTCACGGGTGGACTATGAAAAGTATCTAGCCATTTGTGAAGAGTATCCTCGTGATATCGATAACAAGCTACTTGCCATCGCCATAAAGTATGACTTTGAGCCAAGCAACGACGTCATTGAAGATATTGCTGACCCCGAAGAAGTTGAATTTACACCTGTTACAGACAAGTCACAAATCACCACTGGAGATAAAGAAGATGAGTAATATTAACCAGGCTGAATATATGACAGACCGCAAAGGTCGTCTGGTGCCCATTAATCAGGTCTCTGATTATGATCTGGAAATGGATGCCTTTGTGAATGATGCCATCCGCGATGCCAAGCTGAAAAATGCCGAACTCCGCGACTTCAAAAAACGGTCATTCGATAACTGCTATGCCTGGCTGGATTTGATTGCTGAGAAGTATGGGCGTACTCGCGGCGGCGCTAAGGGAAATGTAACGTTTCCGTCGTTCGACGGCAGCAAGCAGATCACCATCAAAGTGCAGGACTCGTTGACGTTTGGCCCAGAGCTACAGGTGGCCAAAGACCTGATCGACGAATGCGTTAAAGAATGGTCAAAGGGGGCTGATGAAAAGCTGCTGGCGATAATTGATGATGCATTCCAGGTCGATAAAGAGGGTAATCTCAGCACCTCGCGCATTCTGTCCCTGCGCCGGGTGAAAATCGAGGATGACCGCTGGAAAAAGGCGATGGAGGCAATTTCAGAGTCATTACTGGTGACCGTATCCAAGACTTACATTAATTTTCGTGAAAAAGATGAGGCAGGAAAACTGGTCAATATTCCATTAGATATCGCTGCCATTTAATTATTAAAAAATGAATCTGTTTTTATTTCGGCGTCAACGCCGGGGAATTCTGCACGCTTAATTCAGTAAAACCTTATATTGGAGAAAGATCATGGCTCATGTATCACCCGTAAAACGCCTGGAGCGCATAGCCCAGTTTCTTCGCACTGCAACCCGCCAGATTCAGGAAAATACCCCTGATAAAGCGCTGCAAACGCTGGCCAATGCAACGAATGAAGTAAAAATCCTGATTAAAGACCCTAAAACGGGGGAATTATCATCATGAAAATGGCCTATGTTAATCGCTCCTCGTTATACAAGCTGGCACTCCAGAAATGGGGGCCAGAGTCTCAGATGGTCAAATTGGTGGAAGAAACCGGGGAACTGGTAGCAGAAGCCGCCCGTAACGTTAATGGCATCGGTAATGAAGTCGCACTGGCCAGCAAAATGGCCGATGTGGAGATTATGATCGAACAGTTCCGCTTAAATGGCCTGGCGACATTGATTGACTATCAAAAAGAACAAAAATTACAGCGCCTCGCACAACGATTGGAGGTGACGTATGACCCAGAAAAATAAACGTCTTCGCCTCGACCTGGCCGATCACGGCCAGGACTTCCTCTATTTTATTGTAGAGGGTGGCAAGGTCATCGAAGCTGGCCCATTTCAGAACAGTGTCTGGAGCGGTAAATCGGTATTAAATACCGAGTTTAACGTTGGCGATAAAGTTGAAATGGTTATCCAGGGTAAAAGCCGTTTTATCAATTATCCGATTGAGAGCATTACTGTACTGGAGGGGCTGGATCATGAGTAAATACCGCTGCCCCAAATGCAATAAAATGATCCCCGTAGATAAGTCATCAATTAAGGCTGGGGATAAAGTCAATATTCTCATCGAACGGGCAAAACGCACCTCGCGTAGTACCAGCATTCGCTATAGCAGCAAGAAGGTTACCGTAGTAGAAGTCAATAATGACCTCGTTAAAGTACGCTTTGGAAGCAATATCGAAGAGCTGACACTGGATGACGTAACACCTGCTGATGCTCCAAATACACTGACTTATGCATTTATTGGTATGTGTGAGTGTGGAGGTGATGCATGTTAATCGGTGCAATTATTTTAATCATGGTGGGGTTATTCCTCGCATTATTTGCCGGATACATTTCATCAATTAACTCGACGGCATTTCCTCCTGGCGTTACGGTTGTGGCAACACTTTTATGTATCGGTGCAATCGCGTTGGCATATAGCAGTGGCAAAGAAGAAGCAAATCCCCCTAAAAAAGACGTGAAAGCATCAAGCAACAACACCAGTGTGATCATTGGTAATGGGGTGCGCCCATGATTATCGGCTTTGTATTACTGGTGTCTGCCTGTGGATTTGATGCCTGCGAAGCGCTGCCCGTCTCGGATGATATTTATCTGACGGAAGAATCATGTCATCTGATGTTAGATGCCCTTCATAAACGCCGCCCGAATGCTGTTCTGTCGTGCGGAGCCGTCTGGCGGGAGGATAGCGATAGACAGAAATAACCTCGTTAAGCTGATTCATGTCGCGAAACGTGATCGACGACTTGACGACGATACCTATCGTCAGTTGCTGGTCAGCTACACCGGCATGGACAGCACGAAAGATATGACGGACAAGCAGCTACGGCAGGTTTTTGATGCCATGAAGATGCTGGGTTTTAAGGTGAAAACGGCCAAGCCACACAAGATCACTGCCACCGATGCACAGTCAAAGAAAATACGTGCGCTGTGGCTGGAGATGTTCAGCGAGGGCTATGTGCGTGACAGTTCGGAAAGGGCCATCAATGCCTATGTCCATCGTATTACCGATGTGGGGCGGCTGGATTGGGTCAGTACAGACCAGGCCAGCCGGGTTATTGAGTCGTTGAAGAAATGGCAGGCCCGCGAACGCAAGGCCCAGGCTGTTAAGTGACAGGGGTAAATCATGATCACGACGATGGAAGTTAAGCGCCACAAGCTGCTGTCTGAAGTTGCGGATCACGTAGCTGAAACCGCCATTGATTACGGCTGTACGGCAGAACAAGCCGAACAGTTGGGCCTGGCCGTCGCCAATTTCCTGGCTGAACACTTTGGCGGGCAGAACTTCACGTTCCCACGCGACTATGTCTATAAGCTGGCTGTTCGTGATCTACAGATTTACAACGAGCACAAAGGCCATAACTGGGCAGAGCTGAGTTCGAAGTACGGCATCACCGAACGTGGGCTACGCAAGCTGATTCATCGGGTTCACAAGCAGGTGATGAAAAGCCGACAACCTAATCTGGATTTGTTTGGCGACGAGAAGTAAAATTAAGGGCAGAGAAAGTAATTTTTCTGCCCTGATTTCTTTTGCAGTATGTGAAAGGTAATTACAGTAATCTGTCCCGATAAATCCCCAGTGGTTCCACTAAATCCCATTTATCTCAGATTCTCTTAGTTGTTTATCTCACTTCTGATCAAGTTCTAATCGTCGAGGTACTCCAGCGCTAAGCGCTGTGTCACACGGGTAATCAGCTCGTAAGCGCTGATCTTGGTATGTGCGGCGATCCGCTCGACGGGCAGCGCCTCTCCCCACAGTATCACCTCATCGCCGACCCGCTCTTGGGCATCGGGCCCCAGATCGACCGTCAACATATCCATCGATACGCGTCCCACCAACGGCACTTCACGACCATTGACCAGTACTGGCGTACCAAACGGCGCTGTGCGCGGATAGCCATCGCCATACCCCATTGCGACCACGCCGAGCAGGGTATCGTGCTCGCTGGTCCAGATACAACCGTATCCCTCGGCTTCACCCGCTTTATGCTCGCGCACAGCGATCAGGTGTGAGGTGAGCGTCATGGCCGGTTGGAGCCCAAAATGCGTGGCGGTTTCGTTGGCAAGCGGTGATACACCGTAGAGAATAATCCCCGGTCGCACCTGATTACGGTGCGCCTGTGACCACAGCAGAATGCCGCCGGAAGCCGCAATAGATTGCGCGCCCGGTTTCCCTTCGGTAAAGGCATCAAAACAGGCGATCTGTTTCAGGGTGGTATTGAACTCAGGCTCATCGGCGCGGCAAAAATGGCTCATGATATTCACCGGTTGCACCACATTGCGGCACTGTGTCAGCCGTTGATAAAACGCTTCCGCTTTATCAGGACGCACACCCAGACGGTGCATGCCCGTATCCAGTTTCATCCACACGGTCAGGGGATGCGGCAAATCGGCCTGCTCCAATGCTTCCAACTGCTCGATGCTGTGCACCGCGGTTTCCAATTGATGTTGCGCCAGTAAAGGAAGGTCGTCGGCAGAGAAAAACCCTTCCAGCAGCAGAATAGGTTTGGTGATGCCCGCTTGGCGCAGTACCAGTGCCTCCGAGAGCCGGGCGACGCCGAAGCAGTCGGCATCCTGAAGGGTGGTGGCGCATTCCACGGCGCCGTGGCCGTATGCATTGGCCTTGACGACGGCGACCAGCCGACTGTTAGGCGCTAACTGGCGCACGCGCTGCATATTGTGACGCAATGCGCGGCGGCTGATGACGGCGGTTGCCGTTTTCATTTCTACTGTCCTTAGCGCTGCCCGCTCAGGTGCGCTATTTATTCATCATCGTATTGTGGACCGGCGTAATTATCAAAACGCGACCACTGCCCGTTGAAGGTCAACCGAACGGTACCGATAGGGCCGTTACGTTGTTTCCCCAAGATAATCTCAGCGATGCCTTTCAAATCGCTGTTTTCATGATAAACCTCATCACGATAGATAAACATAATCAGATCGGCATCCTGCTCAATAGAGCCGGATTCACGCAGGTCGGAGTTGACCGGGCGTTTATCCGCTCGCTGCTCCAAACTACGGTTAAGCTGAGAAAGTGCGACCACAGGCACTTGCAATTCTTTTGCCAATGCTTTGAGAGAACGGGAAATTTCGGCGATCTCAAGGGTTCGGTTATCCGAAAGGGCGGGCACCCGCATCAGTTGTAGGTAGTCGATCATGATCAGGCTGAGGCCATCATGCTCGCGGAAAACACGACGTGCACGGGAACGCACTTCCGTGGGCGTCAGGCCGGAAGAGTCATCGATATACATGTTCTTCTTCTCAAGCAGGATGCCCATGGTGCTGGAGATGCGCGCCCAGTCCTCGTCATCCAACTGCCCGGTACGGATGCGAGTTTGATCCACGCGCGATAGCGAGGCCAGCATACGCATCATGATCTGTTCGCCGGGCATTTCCAGGCTGAAGATCAGCACTGGCTTCTCTTGCATCATGGCGGCGTTTTCGCACAGGTTCATGGCAAACGTGGTTTTCCCCATTGAAGGGCGCGCCGCGACGATGATCAAATCCGATTTTTGCAGCCCGGCAGTTTTTTTATCCAGATCCTGATAACCGCTGGAAACGCCGGTAACCCCGTCGTGCGGGCGTTGATACAACTGCTCGATGCGAGAGACGGTATCTTCCAGAATGCGGTCGATGCTTTTCGGGCCTTCATCCTTGCTGGCACGGTTTTCGGCGATCTGAAACACGCGCGATTCCGCCAGATCCAGCAGGTCTTCACTGCTGCGACCCTGCGGATCGTAACCCGCATCGGCGATTTCATGGGCAACGGCGATCATCTCACGCACCACCGCACGTTCGCGCACGATATCGGCGTAGGCACTGATGTTGGCGGCACTGGGGGTGTTCTTCGCCAGTTCTGCCAGATAAGCAAAACCGCCGACCGTGTCCAGTTCGCCTTTTTGTTCTAGCGATTCGGACAACGTGATGAGATCGATGGGCTTGTTCAATTCCAGCAGCCGCTGCATTTCGCTGAAAATCAGACGGTGGGCGCGGTTGTAGAAATCGTTGGCGACGACGCGTTCTGCGACGTTATCCCAGCGCTCGTTGTCGAGCATCAAGCCGCCCAGAACCGACTGTTCCGCTTCCAGCGAGTGGGGCGGAAGCTTTAACCCCTCCACCTGTCGGTCGCGGGGCTGTTTCGATGGGGGTGCGGTGCGCTTTTCTGCCATGGGATTACGTTCTTTATTGGTTGATTTGCCATTCCATAAGGAGGCATTGTATACGAAACTGACGTGATAAAAACGCGCCCGTGTGTTTATCGCACCGGACTGCATCAGGAGAAAACATGGCGAAACGCATTCAATTCAGCACCCACGGCGGCCCTGAGGTGCTGGAGTACGTTGATTTTACCCCGCGTGAACCGGCGGCGGGTGAAGTACAAATTGAAAACCGCGCTGTCGGGATAAACTTTATCGACACCTACGTGCGCAGCGGGCTTTATCCGGTGCAGGCCTTCCCGTCGGGGCTGGGCACCGAGGCGGCGGGGGTCGTGGCGAAAATTGGCGCAGGTGTCAGCGGTTTTCAGGTCGGCGATCGCGTGGTGTACGCGCAAGCGGGTCTGGGTGCTTACAGTGCGGTGCACAACGTGGTGGCGGATCGCGTAGCGCATCTGCCGGAAGCTATCAGCTTTGAGCAGGGCGCGGCGTCGTTCCTGAAAGGGTTGACAGTATACTACTTGCTGCGTGAAACCTATGAAATTACGTCCGGTGAGACATTCCTGTTCCATGCGGCTGCCGGTGGCGTTGGCCTGATTGCCTGCCAGTGGGCCAAGGCGCTGGGCGCGCAACTTATCGGTACGGTCGGGTCAGATGACAAGGCGGTGCTGGCGCGTCAGGCGGGTGCTTGGGCGACCATCAACTATCGCAGTGAGAACATCGCGCAGCGGGTACTGGAATTAACCGATGGGCAGAAAGTGCCTGTGGTGTACGACTCGGTGGGCAAAGACACCTGGGAAGCCTCGCTCGACAGCCTGCAACGTCGCGGTTTGATGGTGAGCTTCGGTAATGCGTCCGGTCCGGTGACCGGCGTGAATCTGGGCATTCTGAACCAGAAGGGCTCGCTGTACGTGACGCGCCCGTCGCTGTTTGGCTATGTGACCAACCGGGCAGAGCTGGATAAAGCAAGCCGCGAGCTGTTTTCGCTGATTGCCAGCGGCGCTATCAAGGTCGATGTTTCAGCCAACCAGATCTTTGGGTTGTCGGAAGCGCAAAAGGCGCATCGTGCACTGGAGAGTCGCCAGACGCACGGTTCCTGCCTGCTGATCCCAGGACGATAAGCGAGCCGTTGTCGTCTGTCGTCATGGTTAGTCAGTCGTAGTGATAAAAAGTAAGGGCCCCAAACGGGGCCCTTGTTGCTGCATTATTTTTGATATTTCATCATGCTGTATGTAGGGTACAGCGTGGCGAACGTCAGCGCATCGAGGCGTAATTTTTTTGGATGATGATGCTCTGACGCGGATGAAATCATTTTTTACTGATTCGCGCAGGCCGCGTGTCCTGTGCGTGTTGCCGGTTACGTAAACCGCCTTGCTACATGGAGGCAGTCATAGTGACCAAGAGCCGCCATCCTAACAGCGGCTCAGAGGAAAAAATATCTGCTGGCGCACAAAATTGGCGTAAATTAGCGGGGATAGTGGTGCTCAGTAGCGGTATTTGCTGCTGCCGTCACAACGCGTGGCATCAGCGGTAATCACGCAGCGGTTTTTGCTGCCAGTAACGCCACAGCCAGACGATAGCCACCGCCAGTAGCAGCCAGGGCAGTACTTTGATGGCAGTAACAATCAGCCCGCCTACCAGCATCACCACCGCGGCAATGACCAGTGCGCCCAGTACGCCAATCAGTGAAATCCCGGTGACCATTAACATCACGAAAAAGCCCACTACGAACAAAAACTCCAGCATGATTTCTCTCCTCATTCAGGTATGCCGTACTAAAGACGTGCTCTACGGGAGGTATTACAAGAAGCATGCCAACCTTTCCCCTCTGATAACGTATTGATTTATCAGAGGAGAGTGTCGGTGTGGGTAACAGGTTGTGGCTATTTTGACTAACTATTGGTGTTTTTTATACTGCGCGATCGCGTACCAGCGCCAGTGCCGCTTCCACCACCGGGATGCCTGCGCCGGGTTTATGAGCATTTTCGCTCAAGTGACGACGCCATTGACGCGCGCCGGGAATACTTTGGAACAAGCCCAGCATATGGCGGGTGATATGACCCAAATAGGTTCCGTTCGTCAGTTCACGCTCAATGTATGGGTACATCGCTTCCACCACGCTAAACGGGCTGACGGCAGGCGCATCAATACCGAACAATTGCGAATCGACATCCAGTAGCAGGCCAGGATTTTGATAGGCTTCACGCCCCATCATCACCCCATCGAGCTGTGCCAAATGGTTTTTTGCCTCTTCCAGCGTTTTTACACCGCCGTTAATGGCGATGGTCAATGCCGGGAAATCGCGCTTGAGTTGATAGACGCGTGGATAATCCAGCGGTGGGATCTCGCGATTCTCTTTTGGACTGAGACCCGAAAGCCAGGCTTTGCGCGCATGGATAATAAAGGTATCGCACTGGCCACGCTCGGCCACGGTATGAACAAAATCGCACAGAAAAGCGTAGCTATCCTGATCGTCGATGCCGATACGGGTTTTCACCGTGACGGGGATCGATACCCGATCGCGCATCGCTTTGATGCAATCCGCCACCAGTTCGGCTTCCGCCATCAGGCAGGCGCCAAAGCGTCCATTTTGCACGCGGTCCGAAGGGCAGCCGACGTTGAGATTGATCTCATCGTAGCCGCGCTGCTCGGCTAACTGCGCGCACTGCGCCAACGCGGCAGGATCGCTGCCGCCCAACTGCAACGACACCGGATGCTCGGTATCACTGTAAGCCAGATAATCGCCCTTACCGTAAATAATGGCACCGGTGGTGACCATCTCGGTGTACAGCAGCGTTTGACGGGTCAGTTGGCGGTGAAAATAACGGCAATGACGATCGGTCCAATCGAGCATCGGCGCGATGGAGAAGCGTTGTGCAGGGAAACGGTGCTGAGTATCAGAAGATGGGTGCATACGTCTTACTGTGTCTGGTCAATATTTATCCCAATACTCGTCATACTTCAAGCTGCCTGTGCGTTGGCTGCGTTCGTTCACCCGAATCACTTACCTGAGTAAGCTCATCGGGATGAATGAACCTCATCCCTGAGGTTCACCCTACGGGTCAGCGCAGGCGCTGTTCAAATTTGTTCCAGACAAATTTGTCTCTCTCTTGCCGCCTTCATGCAACTCGAATTATTTAGAGTATATGCAGGGAAACCTGAGCACAGTGTATCATTGAAAGCCGGTGTCATCGACACCGGCTTTATCGTTATCAACCCGGCTTATGCAGAGAAGTCACCGATTTTAGCCTGCAAAAAGGCGTGCCACGCATCAATATTGCCCAGGAATTCGACCGTCTGAACAATCTCTCTGTTGCCGTCAACGGTTTCCAGCACGAAGGTGGGGAAGCCGTGCCCGCCCACGTTTGCCAGTAATGCGCGGCTTTCCTTAATATGTTGCTCCAGACCGTCTGCGTTAACGAAGGCATACTCATTGGCAAAAGCAACCGGATCCAGCCCGATTTCATCGGCGCACTGTGTCAATACGCCGACATCAGCGATTTTTCTGCCCTGTTCGTAATGCGCGCGTTGCACATGGTGCAGCATTTCATAGCCTTTGTTGGCCATACGCTCTGCCGCGAGAACGGCAGCCGTCGGCGGCGCGGAGTCCAGCACAACGCTGGTATCGCGCAGCAGCTTATCGAAGTAAGGCCGACCAAAAGGCTGGCCGGTCAGCTCTGCGATACGCTGGTCATGGGGCAGTACGTAGTCGTGCCACTGCGGGGTGACCTGACGACGGTTGTTGCCCGTCATCATGCCGCCACCGTGCAACTCCACATTGACGCCTGACATGGCCTGTGCGGCTTGTGCCAACGGTGCGGCACCGTAGCACCAACCACACAGCGGGTCATAAATATAATGCAGGGTTATTGCGGCCATTTCATTTCACCTTTAAGCACTTTGGCACTCAGTTCCAGGCTGGACTCTTCGTGCAGGTTGGGGTACTGCTTTTTCATGGTATCGATCAGCGCAGCAGAATCTTTACTGGTAGCCAGCGCTTTTTCCAGCGTGTTCAGGTATTGCAGGCTAAACGTGACGCTGCTCAGACTGTAATCCATTGGCGGCAGGAAGTGACCCGGTACCACTTGTTTCGGTTTTAACTGTTCAATCTGTTGTAACGTCTGACGCCAGTCAGCGCGCGATTGCGGCGTTTGGGTATCGGCAATCCACAGATGGATATTGGCAGACACCGGAATCCCGCCTACCACGGTGCTCATCGATGGGATCCACACAAAAGTGCGATCCGGCGTAGGCCCTGTCAGACCTTTTACTTCCAGTTTCTGACCGTCAACGGTGAAGCTGTCACCCTTCAACGGCGTTGGCACGATAATTTTTTGCGGCGCATTTTCTTTCATGATCGGGCCCCAGTAGGCCACTTTACCCGCTTGGCTGGCTTCGATCGCCGCGATGGTTGCTGGAGTGGCAATCACTTTTGCGTCCGGGAAGGCGGCCTTGATCACATCCAGACCGAAGTAATAATCCGGATCGGAATGGCTGATATAAATGGTTTTCAGCGGTTTGCCAGTGGCTTGAATGCGACCCACCAACGTTTGTGCATCGTTACGCTGGAACTGGGCGTCAATCAAGGCCACTTCATGTTCGCCAACAATCAGCGCGGATGAAACTGGGAAAATACTGGCTTCGCCGGGGTTAAAAACTTCAAGCTTCAACGGGGACGCGGCGTGGGCTACGGTAGTCATACTCAGGGCGGCGGCTGCAACCAGCGTTAAGGTAGATTTTTTCATAGCAGGAACTCCATTCATTATTCGTTAAAAGTACGCAACGGGGTCTATCTTAAGTTGCAATTATCGTAATAAAAATGGCTAAATAGTGGCTTCTCTGTTGCATAAATCGAGCTAATCATGGATCGCATTACTGCTGCTGAAGTGTTTGTCGCAATTGTTGAACGGGGAAGCATGAGCGCTGCCGCCGAAGTATTGGACATGTCGCGCGCCATGGTAAGCCGCTACCTTAGCGAAATGGAAACCTGGGCGCAGGCACGCCTGCTGCATCGCACCACGCGTAAATTGAGTTTAACCGATGCGGGTGAGAAAACCTTGCAACGCTGTCGTGAGATGCTGGCACTGGCGGGTGATATGCGGGTGGAAAACGCCTCGGATGTGGCGTCCATCGGTGGGCTGCTGCGCGTCAGTTGCTCGCAATCCCTTGGGCAAACGGCACTGGGCGTGGCGGTCACGGCATTTTTGCAACGCTACCCGCGCGTGGCGGTGGATATGCAGATGAATAACCGTGCAGTTAATTTGGTGGAAGATCGCATCGATCTTGCCCTGCGCATCACCAATGCGCTCGATCCCAACCTGATTGCCCGCCCGCTCGCCCAATGTGCCTCCGTGCTGTGCGCCGCGCCCGCTTACCTGGCGAAGCAGGGGATGCCACGCCAATTGAGCGATCTTTCGCTGCACAACTGCCTGACCTACACCTACTTTGGCAAAAGTCTGTGGAATTTTACCCATGATAATGAGCCGGTGACTGTCCCCGTGAGCGGCAATTTGAGCGGCAATGAATCGCTGGTGTTGTTATCCAGCGCGCTGGAAGGGGCGGGTATCACGCTGCAACCGCGCTACTCGGTTCAACGCTATCTTGCCAGCGGTGCGCTGGTGCCGTTGCTGACAGAGTACCGACCGCAGGATATGGGCATCTACGGTATCTACGCGTCTCGTCAACATATGCCGCCTGCGCTGCGTGCGTTGCTGGATTTTTTAGTGCACTGGTTCGCTCATGAGCCGCGCTGGCTGGCGCTGCAAGCGGAATAGTGAGCCGCTCAGCGTGCCAGCACCGCGTCCAGTTGATCGGCAATGCCTGCCGTATAGCGCGTTAGATGAGCGATTACGGTATCCACCAGCGCGGAGGCCGGACGGTGCAGTGGGCGAATCAGGCTGACGGTAAAAGGCACCGCAACGCTGAACGGGCGCACCACTACGCCGGAGGCGGCATAATCCAAAGCGGTGAGCGGATTGACGATAGAAATACCGACACCGGCGCGCACCATGGCGCACACCGATGCCGCACTGTGCGTTTCCAGCACCATATCACGCGCGATCTCGGCACTATCAAACAGTTTATCCAACAGTTGGCGATAGCTATCGCTGCTTGAAAGGCTGATAAATCGCTCATGGCGAAAATCGTCTGGCGTCAGCATCGGACGCGCCGCTAAACGGTGCTGTGCGGGCAGCACACACACTTCGTTCAACGTGAGCAGGGTATGGCGCTCTGTGCCCGCGGGCGTCACGCTGTTCTCCGTCAGTCCCAGATCGTGGCGCTGTGCTGACAGCCACTCTTCCAGCAGCGGCGATTCCTGAGGTATGACGTTCAGGCTGAGCGAGGGATAGCTGTCCAGCAACGGTTTGCACACGTTAGGCAGCAAGGACTGAGAAAATACCGGCAGGCAGGCGATAGAAAGCTGTGCCTGTTCAAAACGCCGAATGTCACGCGCGGCATTGATGATGCGATCCAAGCCGTAGTAGGAACGCTGCACCTCTTCGAACAGTTGCAACCCCTGTGCTGTAGGGTGAAGGCGTCCACGTACCCGCTCGAACAAGGGCATCTGCACCAGATGCTCGAAGCGTGCCAGCTCGCGACTGACAGTGGGTTGCGAGGTATTGAGTAACGCGGCGGCCTCTGTGAGGTTACCGGTGGTCATGACGGCATGAAAAATTTCAATGTGGCGCAGTGAAATGGTCGGCATCATCGCCTCAGTTGTGGTTACCTCGCTAACCGATATCATAAATGAATGGCTTAGGCAGAGTTTATTTATTTTTTCACCAAATGCGGAGGGAATCGCGCTTGATGGTTGCTCAATCAATCGCGAAGCACATTTTCTGCGGTTAATGTCACATGACGGTAATGTTATTGCTGTGGTTCACGGCCTCTGAATGGATGAAGCCATGAGGCTGAACTATCATCGGGTTACTGCACTTCATGCAGGCGTATTTCACCAGAATCAAACACCGATATCGCGCAATGTGCACCATGACAGGGAATATCTCGCCTGGCTTGATGGGTATGCTCCCGTCTCACCTTGCGCTGACATGCGGTTGTCATACATCCGACATATAACTTTCATCCCGCTGTGCTGAATTGGCGTAGTTATTGCTGGCTAAGACCAGCGTCGCGAACCTATAAAATCAGGAGCATCATGATGAAGAAATTGTTGTCTTCCGTGTTAATCAGTAGCGCACTGTTCTCCTCCATCGCTTTTGTTTCTGCCCCGGTGTTGGCACAGGATCTGGCTGCACTGGAAAAAGCCGCGCGGGCAGAAGGCGCGGTCAACAGCGTAGGGATGCCGGACAGTTGGGCCAACTGGAAAGACACCTGGCAGGATCTCTCCACAAAATACGGTTTGAAGCACAGTGATACCGATATGTCTTCCGCGCAGGAAATCGCCAAGTTTGCGGCCGAAAAAGAGAACGCCAGTGCTGACATCGGTGACGTCGGTGCCGCGTTCGGGCCGATTGCGGCGCAAAAAGGCGTAACCCAGCCCTACAAACCGACCACCTGGGAACAGGTGCCTGACTGGGCTAAAGATAAAGACGGACACTGGGCATTGGCTTATACCGGGTCTATCGCCTTTATTATCGATAAACAGCAAGTGAAAGAGATCCCGCACAGCTGGGCCGATTTGCTTAAAGGCAATTACGTTGTGACCATCGGTGACGTTAACTCTGCCTCGCAGGCGGTAAGCGGCGTGCTGGCAGCCAACTTTGCGCTGGGTGGTGATGAGAAAAACCTGAAACCGGCGTTGGAGTTCTTCGGCAAGCTGGCGAAAGCGGGGCGTCTTGGCGTTACCGATCCGGTTATCTCGAATATCGAAAAAGGGGAAGTGCAGGTTGGTGTGGTGTGGGATTTCAACGGCCTGAACTACCGCGACAAAATCAACAAAGATCGCTTTGAAGTGCTGATTCCTTCCGATGGTTCGGTGATCTCCGGCTATACCACCATCATCAATAAATACGCCAAAAACCCCAACGCGGCCAAGCTGGCGCGTGAGTACATCTTCTCTGATGCCGGCCAGATCAATCTGGCGCGTGGCTATGCGCGCCCGATCCGCGCACAGCACATCACGCTGCCGGACGATGTGAAGGCTAAGCTGTTGCCGGAAGCGCAGTACAAGAGCGTGCGTCCGATTGCTGACGGCGAGGCCTGGGATAAAACCGTGAAAACCTTGCCGCGCCAGTGGCAAGAACACGTGATTATCAACATGAAACAGTAAGGCCTGCTCCTGTACGCCCCCCTGTTCGGGTACGGATAGCGGGCGTGCAGGGGATAGTGATCCACGCCGCAGAGGGAGGATAACGCGTGAAAAAAAACTGGCTGGTTGCAGGGATCCTGTTGCCGTTTTTTGCCGTCTTTTTTGCGTTCCAGATAGCACCGCTTATCTGGATCCTGGTGAACAGCTTTTACAGCCAAACGGAAGAAGCGTGGGGGTTGGCGAACTATACCGATATCCTTTCCTCGCCATTTTACCTTCAGGCGATCCGTTTCTCACTGGATATCTCATTTTGGTCCAGTTTCTACGGCGTCATTATCGCCCTGATTGGCGGCTATTCGCTGCGCCAGTTGGGGACGGGGCGTTTGCAGCGCTTCGTGTTGTCGTTTGCCAATATGACCAGCAACTTTGCGGGCGTTCCGCTGGCCTTTGCTTTCGTGATCATGGTGGGGCTGAACGGCTTTTTTACCTTATTACTGAAAAAATATGGCGTGATCGACGGGTTTAACATCTACTCCCGCGACGGTTTGATCCTGATATACACCTATTTTCAGATCCCACTGGGGATATTGCTGCTCTATCCCGCGTTTGACGGGCTGCGCACGGAGTGGCAAGAGTCGGCGGCGCTGTTGGGCGCACCGCGCTGGCGCTTCTGGCTGCACATCGGCATTCCGGTGTTGACTCCCGCGCTGCTTGGCACCTTTGTTATCTTACTCGCCAATGCACTCGGGGCTTACGCCACCATCTATGCGCTCACAACGGGTAACTTTAACGTGGTGCCGATACGTATTGCTGCGCTGGTCGCTGGGGACATCACCCTGGATCCTAATCTTGGCAGCGCGCTTTCCGTGCTGCTGGTTCTGCTGATGGCGTTGATTACCGTTGTCCACCAGTGGTTGCTGCGGCGGAGTTATCTCCATGCTGCGCCGTAATTCCCTGACCGGAGGTTGCCATGTCACCCCTTGAACGGCGCTACCATCAGACGGTGGTATTACTGGTGCTGCTGATTTTGCTGTTGCCGCTGCTCGCCACCTTGGGCTATGCGCTGGCGACAGAGTGGGGGGCTACCATTCTGCCTAACGGCGTGACGCTGAAGTGGTTTATTGCCCTGTGGGGCGATAGCCGGTTTTTGGTGGCGCTGGGCCATTCACTACTGATTTGCTTTGGCGCACTGCTGTTTTCGCTGCTGCTGGTGTTACCCGCGATGTTTGTCATCGCCTGGCGGTTTCCTCGCTTGGATGGGGTGATGAACGTGCTGATTTTGCTGCCGTTCTCGGTGCCGCCCGTGGTCTCTTCGGTAGGCTTATTGCAGCTCTATTCCTCAGGCCCGCTCGCCATTACCGGCACGCCCTGGATTCTGATCGGCTGCTACTTTGCTATTGCACTCCCTTTTATTTACCGCGCCATTTCCAACAACATTCAGGCCATTAACCTCAAAGAACTGCTCGATGCGGCGCATTTATTGGGGGCGAGTACCTGGCAGGCGGCGCTGTGGGTGGTGCTGCCGAATCTGCGTAAAGGGGTGATGATTGCGGTGTTGCTCTCGTTCTCTTTCCTGATTGGCGAGTTTGTGTTTGCCAACCTGCTGGTAGGCACCCGTTTTGAAACGTTGCAGGTGTACCTCTACAACAAACGTAATGACAGCGGGCACTTTACCAGCGCGCTGGTGATCTCCTATTTCCTCGTCGTGCTGCTGGTGACCTGGCTGGCTAATATTCTTAACCGGGAGAAATCCTGATATGCCCTATCTTGATGTAAAACAGCTCAATAAACACTACGGGCCGACCAAGGTGTTTCACAATATCGATTTCTCAGCGGCAGAAGGGGAGTTTGTTACTCTTTTGGGGCCGAGCGGCTGCGGCAAATCGACGCTGCTGCGTTGTCTGGCGGGCCTGACGCCCGTAGACAGCGGACAGATCCTATTACAGGGGCAGGATATTGTGCCGGTGTCTCCGCAAAAGCGCGGCATTGGCATGGTGTTCCAGAACTACGCGCTGTTTCCCAACATGACGGCAGAAGGGAACGTGGCGTTTGGGCTAAAAATGCAGAAGCTCGGTGCAGGGGAGATTCGCCAGCGGGTGGCCGAGGTGCTGGCGCTGGTTGAATTGAATGAATTTGCCCACCGTTACCCACATCAGCTTTCCGGTGGTCAGTGTCAGCGCGTGGCGCTGGCGCGCTCGTTGGTTACGCGCCCGCGTTTGCTGTTGCTGGATGAGCCGCTTTCCGCGCTGGATGCCCGTATTCGTCGCCACCTGCGTGAACAAATCCGTCGCATTCAGCGAGAGCTGAACCTGACGGCCATCTTTGTGACCCACGACCAAGAAGAGGCGTTGACGCTCTCCGATCGTATTGTGCTGATGAACAACGGAGAAATCGTGCAGGATGGCGATGCGGTATCGCTGTATACCCAGCCGGCCAATCTGTTTGCCGCCAGCTTTATCGGCAGCTATAACCTGTTGAGTGCCGCGCAGGCGCAACAGTTGACGGGAGAACACTTCACCGGCCAGGTGGCACTTCGCCCTGAATCCATCACGCTGGGTGCGCCTGAACAAGGCATCGCCGGGAAGGTCCTCAATCACAGCCTGCTAGGTAACGTGGTGCGATACCGTATCGAAGTTAACGGCATAGAGCTGGCTGTGGATGTACTGAATCGTGCTCCGGGCGATCTGCATCGCGCGGGCAGCACCGTGGGGGTACATATTACCGCTGATGCGCTGCGCGAAGTGGCTTAGTGAAGCTATATCATGGATGAATAGAGTATGCGAAAATCGATATTTGTTTAAATCGTTGCAGCCCGTTACCGTGGGGTCATTGCTCCCTTTTGTTGCACGGAAACCTTATGCCGCACGATCTGAATGACCTTACCCACGCGCTCAATGCGCATAGTCTGCGTGAATTACCCGCGCGTTTTGGATGCCCGGTGTGGGCCTATGATGCGCACACCATCGTGGCGCGTATCGCACAACTCCGTCAGTTTGACACCATCCGCTTCGCGCAAAAAGCCTGCTCCAACACGCATATTCTGCGCCTGATGCGCGCACAAGGCGTAAAAGTGGATTCGGTATCGCTGGGGGAGATTGAGCGCGCCCTGGTGGCCGGGTTTGTGCCGGGTACGGCAGATCACGAGATTGTGTTCACTGCCGACATGCTGGATCAGCCGACGCTGGCACGTGTGGTAGAACTGGATATTCCGGTTAATGCCGGTTCAGTGGATATGCTGGCCCAGTTGGGGGCGGCTCAGCCGGGTCACCCGGTGTGGCTGCGCGTCAACCCGGGATTTGGTCACGGTCACAGTCAGAAAACCAACACCGGCGGTGAGAACAGCAAACACGGCATCTGGTATGCCGATTTACCGCTGGCGCTGGCACAAATCCAACGCTACTCCTTGAAGCTGGTCGGCATTCATATGCATATCGGTTCTGGTGTGGACTACGGTCATCTGGAGCAGGTATGTGATGCCATGGTGCGCCAGGTGGTTGAGTTTGGTCAGGATGTTGAAGCCATTTCCGCAGGCGGTGGACTTTCCATCCCTTATCGTGCGGGTGAGCCGGTGATCGATACCGAACACTACTTTGGCCTGTGGCACGCAGCGCGTCAGCGTATTGAGACACATCTTGGTCACCCGGTGACGCTGGAAATCGAACCGGGACGTTTTCTGGTGGCGGAGTCTGGCGTGTTGGTGGCGCAGGTACGTGCTGTCAAAAACATGGGCAGCCGCCACTTCGTATTGGTGGACGCCGGGTTTAACGATCTGATGCGCCCCGCCATGTACGGCAGCTATCACCATATTTCGCTGTTGCCGGCAGATGAGCGTGCTCTTGCTGGCGCACCGTTGCGCGATACCGTAGTGGCAGGGCCATTGTGTGAATCCGGAGATGTGTTTACGCAACAGGCTGGCGGCGGTGTGGAAACAGTAGCGTTACCTGCGGTTGAGGTCGGCGACTATTTGGTGTTCCACGACACCGGGGCTTACGGTGCCTCCATGTCCTCCAACTACAACAGCCGCCCACTTCTGCCGGAAGTGCTATTCGAAAATGGCGAAGCGCGCCTGATTCGTCGCCGCCAAACTATCGAAGAATTACTGGCGCTCGAAGCGCTGTAACCGCGTGGTATTGAGGTCTCGGATGACGCCACACTAAGCCGCAGGAATGCGGCTCCTCTCCCCTGCAATGTGATAAACCTCTCGCTTTCTTGTTCTGCAACACAAAAATATTTATACAAATGCCCAATTTTTTCGTGTTGCAACACATAGGTTATTTTATTGCCAAGTCATAAAATAATTCTCAATCCATAAGAGCATGTGATAAGGAATTATTTATCGATTCTAATTTCTTCCCAAAGAAAGTGATTTAGAACGGCGTGATTTATTACCACATTAAATAATGCAGATTCCACCAGGAATGTATTTGCATTAGCACCCTATTGTCGAAGACATATATACCTTAAATAATTCGAGTTGCAGGAAGGCGGCAAGTGAATGAATTCCGATGAGCTTACTCAGGTAAGTGATTCGGGTGAGTGAACGCAGCCAACGCACATGCAGCTTGAAGTATGACGGGTATAAAATATAAGAGGTCTCATTATGCATACCCTAGAACCCTTGGCATGGTACGGGGCGTTGATTGGTCTTTTTATTGCCATTGCGCTCATCCTGAAAAAAATTAATCCCGTGTATTCCTTGTTCCTCGGTGCCATTCTCGGTGCGGTGATCGGCGGTGGCAATCTTGAGCAGACCATCGGGCTGCTGACATCAGGCACGCAGAGCGTGATGGGCACGGTGATCCGCGTGCTGGCTGCGGGTGTGCTGGCAGGAGTGATGATGGAATCGGGCGCGGCAGAAACCATCGCCCAAGCCATTGTGAGGAAGATGGGGGAGAGCAAAGCGATTTTAGCGCTGGCGCTGGCCACCATGATCATTACCGCCGTGGGCGTCTTTATCCCCGTTGCCGTATTAATTGTTGCACCCATTGCATTATCGGTGGGTAATAAAATGGGGATTTCCAAACTGGCATTATTACTGGCGCTTTCCGGCGGTGGTAAAGCCGGGAATATTATATCGCCGAACCCCAATACCATTGCCGCCGCAAACGGTTTTCACCTGAATTTAAGCGACGTGATGATCGCCGGTTTTATTCCAGCTGTATTCGGTTTGATTATTACTGTCGTTGTCGCTTCGATGTTGAAAAATAAAGGGATCATGGTAAGTGGTGAAGAAGCTGCCGCTGCCTACGGTACCCAGAGCGCGAAAAATGACAAAACCTACCCGACGTTGGGCAAGGCCATCGTCGCGCCAGCGGTTGCCGTTATCTTATTGATGATTAACCCGATTGGTTCCATTTTTCACATCAGCGCGCTGACCGCGTTCAAGCTGGATGCCATGTATGTATTGCCGATTGCCGGTATCGTCGGGCTGATTGCCATGGGGCAAAAGCACAAGGTGATTGCCTACACTGCTTCCGGTCTGGAAAAAATGACCGCTACCGTACTGATCCTGATTGGTGCAGGGGCGATTGCGGGGCTGATTGCCGCATCCAACCTGTCGGCTCAGGTGGTGCAACTGATTAACGTCATGGGCATTTCCGGCACCTTCCTGGCGCCTATCTCCGGTATTTTGATGGCGGCAGCCACGGCGTCCACCTCCACCGGGACCATTCTGGCGACCGGTACCTTCGGTAATGCCATCGCCACTATCGGCATTGCGCCGATTGCCTCTGCGGTCATGGTGCATACCGGTGCCACCGTTATCGACTCCTTGCCGCAGGGCAACTATTTCCACGTTACAGCGCAGAGCATGAACATGACCATCAGACAGCGTATGGGCCTGCTGCCTTACGAAGCGATTGTCGGCGGCACCATGACCCTCGTCGCTACCGTGCTGTACGGCTTTATTCTTTAGTTTGAGGCAACCCACAATGAAAAACGAAACGTTTGTATTAGCGCCCGATTCATTTAAAGAGAGCATGACGGCGAAAGAAGTGTGTAACGCGATGGAAAAAGGGTTGCGTAAGGTATTCCCCGAAGCGAATTTCGTGCACGTTCCCATGGCGGATGGCGGTGAAGGCACCACCCAGTCGCTGATTGATGCCACCGAAGGCACGCTGTATGCGTTAAACGTGACCGGACCGTTGGGAGAAACGGTTGAGGCCAGCTACGGTATCATGGGTAACGGCGAGATTGCGGTGATTGAAATGGCGTCCGCCAGCGGTATTCAATTTGTTAACCGCGACACCAAAAACCCGTTGGTGACCACCACCTACGGCACCGGCGAACTGATCCGCGCCTGCCTGGACAAAGGCATCAAGAAAATCATTCTGGGTATCGGTGGCAGCGCAACCAATGATGGCGGCGCGGGCATGGCAGAAGCGCTGGGTGTGCGTTTTTATGATGAAGCGGGCAACACCCTGCCGCGCGGCGGCGGCGCGCTGGATCGTTTGCACCACATCGATCTTTCCGAGCTGGATAGCCGTTTGGCACAGGTGGATATTCAGGTGGCCTGTGATGTGACCAACCCACTGTGCGGTGAGCAGGGTGCATCCGCTATTTTCGGCCCGCAGAAAGGAGCAACGTCGGAGATGGTTGCACAGTTGGATAACAATCTGGCGCATTACGCGGCGGTGATCCGCACGCAGTTGGGCAAAGAGATTGCCACTGTGCCGGGGGCCGGTGCGGCGGGCGGTCTGGGGGCGGGGCTGATGGCTTTCACCCAGTGCACACTGCGCCGAGGCATTGATATTGTTGTCGAATTCAGTGGGCTGAGTGACAAGCTGGCCGGTGCGGATTTCTGCTTTACCGGTGAAGGACGTATCGACTACCAAACCAAGTTTGGTAAAACCCCTTACGGCGTTGCCAGAACCGCCAAAGCGCAGGGCGTACCGGTTATTGCGGTATCCGGCTGCGTTGGCGAAGGCGTTGAAACACTGTACGGCGAAGGTATTGACACGATTTTCGGCATTATTCCGCGAGCAGACAATATTGAAGCGCTGTTGAAAGATGGCCCGATTAATATGGAACGTGCGTGCGAGAATATTGGTCGTCTGTTGAAAAAAGCGGCAGCATAATTAAGCGCCAGTAATAAAAAGGGAAAGAATATGACTGAAACTATTCGGCGCACCAAGATTGTTGCTACCCTCGGTCCGGCAACCGATCGTGATAATAACCTGGAAAAAATAATTAGCGCAGGCGCTAATGTAGTCCGCTTTAATTTCTCGCACGGTGCGGCAGACGATCATATTGCTCGCGCGGAACAAGTGCGTGCTATTGCCCAGCGTTTGGGGAAGTCAGTGGCTATTTTGGGCGATTTGCAAGGGCCGAAAATTCGGGTATCAACCTTTAAAGAAGGTAAAGTATTTCTGCATGTTGGAGATACCTTTATTCTTGATGCCCTATTGGAAAAAGGCTTGGGCGAGAATACTCAGGTTGGCATCGATTATAAGGCACTGCCGCGCGATGTAGTGCCGGGTGATATTCTGCTGCTGGACGATGGCCGCATTCAACTGCGTGTCGTGCGTATTGACGGTGAAAAAATCATTACAACGGTCACCGTAGGCGGAACCCTCTCCAATAATAAAGGCGTCAACAAGCTCGGCGGCGGGCTTTCCGCCGAAGCGCTGACGGAAAAAGACAAGGCAGATATTCTGCTGGCAGCCAGGATGAAGGTGGATTTTCTGGCGGTTTCGTTTCCTCGCACTGGCGACGATTTACGCTATGCGCGTCGTTTGGCACGTGAAGCAGGCTGCCAGGCGGCGATTGTTGCCAAAGTCGAGCGTGCGGAAACCGTTGCCACGCCAGAAAACATGGATGACATGATTCTGGCTGCGGATGTCATCATGGTTGCGCGCGGCGATTTAGGCGTAGAAATTGGTGATGCCGCGCTGGTGGGCGTCCAAAAGCGTCTGATTCAGCGCTCGCGTCAGTTGAACCGCGTGGTGATCACCGCGACGCAAATGATGGAATCGATGATTTCCAGCCCGATGCCAACGCGTGCTGAAGTGATGGATGTTGCCAATGCGGTGTTGGACGGCACTGATGCCGTCATGTTATCGGCTGAAACCGCCGCAGGCAGCTATCCGGCGCAAGCGGTAGCGGCGATGGCAAACGTGTGCCTCGGGGCTGAGCGTAGCCCGAGCATCACCACCTCGAAACACCGCCTTGATGTGCAGTTCACCAATGTCGAAGAGATGGCATCGATGTCTGCGATGTATGCAGCTAACCATTTGCAGGGCGTCAAAGCCGTGATTGCGATGACGGAGTCGGGCCGCACCGCCCGCATGATGTCTCGCATTAGCTCACGTTTGCCGATTTATGCGCTATCGCGTCATGCTGAAACGCTGAATCAGGTTGCGCTGTATCGCGGCGTTACGCCCTTGCCGTTCAACGGCCGTGCCGAAGGGCTGGGCGCAGCGCAGGATGCTATCGCGCTGCTGAAAGCGCGCGGTGCGCTTGCGACCGGTGACAGCGTCATTTTGACGCAGGGTGACAGCGTCGGACAAATTGGCAGCACCAACACCTGTCGTATTTGCATTGTGGAATAAACGCGTGACGATCATCGCCGTCGGCGGGTTATGGCGGCGATGTATCGGGCTAATTTCCTGTATCGAAATTCATGATTTATTTTTTATCGCTGTTGAAGTCTTTATTTTTAAACCGAAATAAAAGACACGGCACGTTATGAAATAAAGCTATTTTATTTTTCCCTTATAATAATTGGGTTGATGAAAATAACTTTATTAAATTACAAAAGGCAGTGGTTGTTGATGTGGCGTATTTACATGCAGGTTATCTCCTGCTGGTGAAATATTTTTTCGCTGCACCAGGGGAATAGTAAATGACAGATTATGATTTCGACGCGAAATTAGCTTATTCGATCGTTGAACGCACCATGAAAATTATTGACTGCAATATCAACGTCATGGATGCCAGAGGCCGTATTATTGGCAGCGGCGATCGCGAGCGTATTGGTGAAATTCACGAAGGGGCGCTACTGGCGCTCAGTCAGCAACGGGTGGTATCGATTGATGATGCGTCAATGCATACGTTGCACGGTGTCAGGCCCGGCCTGAACTTGCCGCTGCGGTTAAATAACCAGATCGTCGGCGTCATTGGCCTGACCGGCGATCCCGATGGTTTGCTGCAATTTGGCGAGCTGGTGTGCATGACGGCGGAAATGATGCTGGAACAGGCGCATTTGCTGCAACTGTTGGCGCAAAACAGCCGTTTGCGTGAAGAACTGGTGTTAAGCATGGTGCGTAACGACAGCTACTCCGCCACCATGCAGGAGTGGGCGCAACGTTTGGGCGTCGATCTGGCTTTGCCGCGCGTTGCCATGGTGGTGGAACTGGACAGCGGCCAACTCGGTGTCAGCACGGCAATGAGCGAATTGCAGCAGTTGCAGTCCCTGCTGATGGAAACCGGTAAAGATGACCTGATGGCGATTGTGTCACTCACCGAAATGGTGGTGTTGAAACCCGCTTATCTGCACGCGGAACGCTGGGAGCCTGAAGAGCATAAGCGCCGCATGGCACAGCTCTATCAGCGTTTGCAGCAGGGCAGTCCGCTAAAAGTACGTCTGGCGCTGGGGAATTTTTTCCCACAGCAAGGGGGCGTGGTGCGCTCTTACCACACGGCAAAAACCACCATCAGTGTAGGCAAACAGCGGATGCCAGACGTGCACTGCTTCTGCTATCAGGACATCAAACTGCCGGTGCTGCTCGACAGCCTGCGCGATGGCTGGCAAGCGACAGAGTTGGTAAGCCCGTTGCAGCGGCTAAAAACCAATGACGGCAACGGGGTGTTTCGAAAAACATTGCATACTTGGTTTCGCCATAACCAGCAGGCCGGTGAAACAGCCAAGGCATTGTTTATCCACAAAAATACGCTCGAATACCGCTTGCGGCGTATTGCGGAACTGACGGGGCTGAATCTGGCGAATTTTGAAGATCGCTTTCTGCTCTACGTGGCTGCACAGTTGGATCAAGAGTAGCGCAACCTCGCATTATGCTGCTCAGGCGGCACCCGCGAACTCCTGGCGCAGCATCACAATCTCTTCAGCCAGATCGCGACACAGCATCGCCGTCATCAGATGATCCTGGGCGTGTACCAGGATCAGATTGACCGGTATCTTCCCTTGTCCTTCATCTTCCCCAATCAGCTGCGTCTGGATCAGATGCGCGGCGCGCACCGCGTCCTGGGCGGCGGCTAAGGATGCGGCGGCCAGTTCCCACTTCTTCTGGCGCGCTGCCTGAATAGCCATCATCGCCTGAGAACGTGCTTCTCCAGCGTTGATGATCAACTCCATTACGGTGGTTTCCATCTCGATCGTCATTTTTAGCCCCTTATGGTATGCCAAATGTTGCGTTGATCATCATATTGGAATTCCAATATTGGTTTATTGGAGTGTTGTCACAGAAAAATAACGCATATTAGTCGAATTTTGGTATGCCAAACGCACATGCGCGATGAGCGGTATGCATTCTGCGCGTAACGGCTATCTGGGGCGCTGTCCCGCACGACACAACCATTGTGATGAGGTGCTGTTATGTCATTCAAGGACCAAGTGATTGACGCATTGGGTTCTTTTGCCAATAAGTTCAATAGCCTGCGTTATATTATGGCCATCAAGGCCTCGTTTATTACTCTGATGCCGGTGATTATCGTCGGTGCCTTTTCCGTGCTGATTTCCAACATGGTGCTCGATCCGAAAAACGGTCTGGCCAGTTTCGCGATGTTCTCTTTTTTGGCACCGCTCAAACCCATCATGAGCGGTATCAACTATGCGACGCTCAATTTTCTGACCATTGGTGCGGTGTTTCTGATAGGGATCGAGCTTGGGCGCATTAACGGCTCACGCAGCCTGTTTCCCGGCTTGCTGGCGGTGATTTGCCTGATCTCGATTACGCCTACCACTATCGATATCGTGGTCAACGGACAAACGGTGCCGGTAAAAGACGTGTTGGCGCGGCAGTTCTCGGATACCAAAAGCCTGTTTCTCGGCATGTTTATCGCCATCCTCTCGGTGGAGATCTACAGCAAACTGGAAAAAGTAGACCGTTTGCGCATCAAAATGCCGGACAGCGTACCGCCTAACGTCGCCGCATCGTTTTCGGCGTTGATCCCCGGCATCATCACCGTGACGTTCATTGCCACCCTCGGTTTCACGTTCCACGCGATTACCGGTATGCACCTGTATGACGCCATTTATAAAGTGGTGCAGCAGCCGCTGGAGTCAGTGGTGCAGAGTCTGCCGGGGCTGCTGGTGCTGATGTTTGTTGCACAGCTGTTTTGGGTTATCGGTATCCACGGTAACCAGATGATCAAACCGATCCGCGAACCGCTGCTGCTGGGGGCGATCGCCGTCAACATGACCGCGTTTGAGCAGGGGCAAGAGATCCCCAATATCATCACCATGCCCTTTTGGGACGTCTATATGAGTATAGGGGGTTCCGGGCTGACCATCGGACTTTTGCTGGCGGTGATGATTGCCTCTAAGCGGCGGGAAATGAAAGAGATCGCCAAGATCTCCTTTGGCCCCTGCGTGTTCAACATCAATGAACCGGTGATTTTTGGTATGCCTATCATGCTGAATCCGATCCTGGCGATTCCCTTTATCATCACGCCGTTGGTTACCGGCACCATCGGGTACTTTGCCACCAGCATGGGATTCGCCGGTAAAGCGGTAGTGATGGTGCCTTGGACTACGCCACCCATCATCAACGCCTGGCTCTCTACCGCCGGTTCCATGGGCGCGGTAGTGACGCAACTGGTGTGCATTCTGACCGCTACCCTGATCTATCTGCCTTTCGTGCAGGTAGCATCACGTCGTGCCGATCTGGCGCAGCGCGAAGCGGAGCAGGCGGCACAGCAGGCTAACGCGGCGGGCAAATAACCAGAGTGAGGAGCTGAACGATGAGTAAGGTTACTGTCACCATTCCCGAGGATTTTATCCTGGGCGCTGCGGCATCCGCCTGGCAGACCGAAGGGTGGAGCGGAAAGCGGGCAGGGCAGGATTCCTACCTGGATCTGTGGTACAAGCAGGATCGTCAAGTGTGGCATAACGGCTATGGCCCGGCACGCGCCACCGAGTTTTATCACCGCTATCGCGAAGACATCGCGTTGATGAAACAGTGCGGATTAACGCACTACCGTACTTCGATCAACTGGTCGCGCTTTATGCTCGATTATGAGCAGGGCATCGTCGATGAAACCTATGCCGCCTATGTGGATAGCGTCATCGATGAACTGCTGCGGCAGGGGATTACCCCGATGCTGTGTCTGGAACACTACGAACTGCCTGCTATTCTGATGCAGAAATATCAGGGCTGGGCATCAAAGCAGGTGGTGGAGTGGTTTGTCACCTATGCGCAAGCGGTGTTTGCCCGCTATGCGCATAAGGTGAAGCGTTGGTTTGTGTTTAATGAGCCGATTGTGGTGCAAACCCGCGTCTATCTGGACGCTGAGCGTTATCCGTATGAGCAAAACACCGGCACCTGGATGCAATGGAATCACCACAAAAATCTGGCAACAGCGAAAGTTATCGCTTGCTTTCGTGCCAACGGTCACGATCGTGACGGTGGACGTATCGGCACCATCCTCAACCCGGAAGTGACCTACCCGCGCTCCCATGCTGCGCACGACGTTGAAGCGGCGCGCCTGTACGATCTGTTCTTCAACCGCGTGTTTCTCGATCCGGCGGTGAAGGGCGAATATCCGGCAGAGTTGTTGGCACTGTTGGAAAAGCATCAGGTGAAATGGGCCTATACCGATGATGAGCTGGCTGTCATCCGTGATAATCGGGTGGATGAACTGGGCATTAATCTTTACTTCCCGCACCGGGTGAAAGCGCCGGAGCGGGCATGGCATCCCGATACGCCGTTTCACCCCGCCTACTACTATGAACATTTTTCCTTGCCGGGACGCCGCATGAATCCCTCCCGAGGTTGGGAAATTCAGCCCAAAATCATTTATGACATGGCGCAGCGTATGACACAGGAATACGACAATATTCCTTGGTTTGTGGCGGAAAACGGTATGGGGGTGGAGAACGAGGCGCGCTTTAAAAACAGCGACGGCGTGATTCAGGATCACTACCGCATCGATTTTATTGCCGAACACCTCTACTGGACGCTGAAAGCGCGCGAAGAGGGGGCGAACTGCCAGGGCTATATGCTGTGGGCCTTTACCGATAACGTCTCCCCGATGAATGCGTTTAAAAATCGCTATGGCCTGATTGAGATCGATCTCGAACAGGAACGGGCGCGTCGACCAAAAGCCTCGGCAGGCTGGTTTCGGCAACTGCGTGACACGCGCACGCTCACGCTTATGTTGGATGATGAAGACAAATAGTCTCCAAGGAGATTTGCCATGAAACGTATCGTATTGGCCTGCTCGGCGGGCATGTCCACCTCGCTGGTGGTGACAAAAATGGAGAAAGAAGCCACGGCGCGCGGCCTGGAACTGAAAATTTACGCCATTCCTGAACAAAATCTGCGTGAGGAGCTGCAAGATTACGGTCAGGACATCATCGCGGTATTGCTGGGGCCGCAGGTTCGCTTCAAACTGGCAGAAAATCAAAAGCTGACCGACAGCTATCAGGTGCCGATTGCCGTGATCGACTCCGTCGCCTATGGCACATTAAATGGTGCCAAAGTGCTCGATCAGGCGCTGAGTTTGGTAAACTAGCCGCAATATCCTGACGCGCGGCATGCCGCGCGTCGTTGTTAACCGGTATGCTGCCGTACTCTGGTTCGGTGGCATCTGGTCAACGTGCGCGTTATCTGTTGGGCTGCGGTAGCTAGGGTGAATGTGTGGCGAAAGATGTGGTTCTGCAAGAAAAGAAACAGTATCAGGAGATCGGCAGCGATCTGCGCGTGAAAATTCAGCAGGGAAAATTCCCGGTGGGGTCGCGCCTGCCGCCGGAAAGAAACATTGCTGAAACCTACGGCGTGAGCCGCACCATTGTGCGTGAAGCGCTGCTGATGCTGGAACTGGAAGGCACCGTTGATATTCGTCAGGGATCGGGTGTCTACGTGCTCTGCATCCCTGATGAGGAAACGCAAGAGAGTCAGGCGCATCACCGCATTGGCGCGTTTGAAATGTTGCAGGCGCGCCAACTGTTGGAGAGTAACATTGCGGCATTTGCCGCACGCATGGCGACCCGCGCGGATATCGACAATCTGCGCGTTACATTGGAAAAAGAGCAGGCGGCGATCGCGGCAAGCGACTACCGCAGTGATTACGACAAACTTTTTCATCTGCAAATTGCTGGCGCGACACAAAACCAGATGCTGCTGGAATCGGTCAGCCATATTTGGACCTGCCGCGACGACAATCCCCTGTGGCAACAGCTTTATGCTCACGTTGGTAAACACGGTTATCGTTTGAAATGGCTGGCGGACCACCAGACCATCCTGGCAGCGCTGCGCCGACGCGACGTACCGGGTTCCTATCAGGCGATGTGGGAACATCTGGAAAACGTCAAAAGTACGCTGATGGCGATTTCCGATGCGGATGCGCCCGAATTTGATGGTTATCTTTTCGACTCGGTACCGATTTTTCAGGGAAAACTGGTCTGAATATTTTTAGTGGGCGCTTGCGTTGCGCCCGTATCAGGATTGCTGGGTTATGGTTGAGATTGTTCCTTTAGCCTCCCATCCGCACCATCAGGAACAGGTGACGGACTGGCTGTGGCAGGCGTTCGATCGCCACAATGGGCGTGAATTTTTCGCCAGTATTGTACAAAGCAGTATGCGGCAAGAGGGGTTGCCCCTGACCTTTATCGCACTGGACGAAGGGCAACTGGTGGGCACCGTCGGGCTGTGGCTGTGCGATCTGCAAAGTCGCCAGGATCTCTCTCCCTGGTTGGCTGCGCTCTATGTTGATGAAAAATATCGGGATAAAGGATTAGGAAAAACGCTGCAACAGCATGTGTTGGCCTATAGTCGTCACGCCGGTTTTTCATCCCTTTATCTGTATGCCACCTTTAGCGGTTACTACGAAAAAATGGGCTGGCACTATATCGGTGATGGGCTGGAATACCCGGCCAAACCGGTACGGCTCTATCATCAGGCGTTGGTATAAACCCAAGAAAGCTCGCCCCTGAAGGCGAGCCTAGTCAGGCATCACATCAGAACGATGTCCAATCCCCTCCTTTGTCTGCGGCAGGTTTGCTGACGCCGAGCGCTGGCTTGAGCAGAAGCGCGCTCGGTGCCGCCGCAGGCAGTGGGTTAGCGGCTAACGCGGCGCTGTTTTCCCGGTTGCTCAGGCGGAAAATACTGACGGTACGCGCCAACTGTGCCGCCTGCTGTTGCAGCGATTGGGTTGCCGCCGACGCCTCATTCACCAGTGCGGCGTTCTGATGGGTGGTGGTTTCCATCTGGTTGACGGCCACATTCACCTGCTCAATGCCCAGCGTTTGTTCCTGGCTGGCAGAGCTGATTTCACCGACCAGATCGCTCACTTGGCGCACACCATTAACGATCCCAACAATGGATTCGCCCGCCTGTTCAACCAGACGATTACCGGCTTCCACCGTTTGTACGGAATGGTCGATCAGTTCCTTGATTTCTTTAGCAGCACCCGCACTGCGCTGCGCCAGATTACGCACTTCGCTGGCGACCACGGCGAAACCGCGGCCTTGTTCACCGGCACGGGCGGCTTCTACGGCGGCGTTCAGCGCCAGAATGTTGGTCTGGAAGGCGATGCTGTCAATCACGCCAATGATATCAACGATTTTTTTCGATGATGCATCGATAGCGCCCATGGTTTTCACCACGTCCGTCACCAACTTCCCGCCCGCTTGCGCCTGACCGGCAGTGGATTGTGCCAGGTGATTCGCCTGCTTGGCGTTGTCGGCGTTTTGACGCACGGTGGAAGCCAGTTGTTCAATGGACGCCGCTGTTTCTTGCAGCGCGCTGGCTTGTTCTTCGGTGCGGCTGGAAAGGTCAATATTGCCCGCCGCCAGTTGCCCTGATGCCCCGGCAATGGATTCAGACCCTTCACGCACTTCACCCACGATATTACGCAGGCGCTGGGTCATGTTGTGCAGCGCGTGCAGCAGTTGCGCGGCTTCATCGCGCCCTTCCGGTCGGACGTCATGGGTCAAATCGCCATCGGCTACCGCTTGCGTCGCCTGCACGGCGCGCTCTAAGGGATGCACAATACTGCGCGTTAATATCCAGGCAATCAGCACGCCGACCACGGCAATCAGCAGGCCGATAACCCCGAGAAACAGATAACCATTGCGAGCGCTCTCATCGATGGCTTTCCCCATCGCGTCAATGGCATTACGTTGGTGTTCGCTCAGCGCCTCTATGCTGTCCAGATAGCCACGTGACGCAGGCAAAAATTCGTTTTCGAACAGCTGCTTGGCCTGCTCTGGATTGCCAGCTTTTTTCGCAGCAGTGATGGCGTTGCGCTTATCCAGATATTGCTTGCGATATTCGCCGAGCTTGTCAAACAGTGCCTTTTCTTCCGGCGTAGAGATCAGATTGGCAAACGCTTCCTGGCGTTTGCTACTTTCCTTGCTTGATGCGACGTTTTCTGCTTCAAACAATTTGGTTAAGGTCGGATCGTCACTCATTGCCAGCGCCATACCGCGCTGAACCCCGGCAACTAACACACCGTGCCAGTCCGATGTCAGACGCTCTTTCTGCAACGGTGCCTGCATCATCCAGGCGGTGCTGCTTGAGATTTGTTTCAGTTGGTATACCCCGGAGACCAACATGACCAGAGAAAAAAGGATTAGCAAGCCGAATCCCCCAGCGAGCCTGGTGCCAATCTTATAATTCTTCATTATTTTCCATAACCTTTATACGATTTTATGAACTTGCCCGATGCAAGCGTGATTGATAGTAGCGCGTGAGTGGGAAACAATTCCGTTGAAAAAAGCGCCTAAATACACGTTATTTGTGTGGTTATTTGTTCCTGTAAAATGCAGTGCCGTTTTCCCTTACGAGGACAATTGCATCCAGAAATCCACCGAGCAACGTTTGATAGCTATCGGCAAACAGGGCAGTTCAGCGTGAGATGTAGATCACGTTTTAGGCTGGAAGGTGATTTTTATCACCATTGGGGAGGCCGACTTTACATGACTCGGCAGAAATTTACAGTTGGTTGCACTTAGAGCAAAACTCTTGCGATTGTCCACTGGCCTCATCCAGGGCGAGTCTCTAGAGTAGACCATCCCAGAGGTATTGATTGGTGGTAAATCGATGGGCTCTGTCGAGTAAATCGCAGAGGCACATTGAACCATGAAATTGCACCAACCTACGCGGATGCGTAGGTTTTTTTTTGCCTGTTGTTCGCTCCTCCGCTTTTCCTGTTTTTTCTCGTTATTTCCGCATCATGCGTGCGGCACAGTTGCCCTTACACTCGTCTGATAGCTATAGTAGTTTGAATGTCCCGCCGTTTTTATATGGTCGTTTAACTGTGAAGGGCCGGCACGCTGATGGCCTGACTATGGGAGAAGGAATGGTATACACCCTGCTGCGTTGGTTGTTCCAGCGCCTGTATCGCATACGGATTGAAGGCGATAGTGCGGTATTTAAACAATCAAAGCTGCTGATTACGCCAAATCATCAGTCATTTCTAGACGGTGTGCTATTGGCGCTGTTTTTGCCGATTAAGCCGGTATTTGCCGTCTATTCCAGCATCAGCGATCGCTGGTTTATGCGTTTCCTGAAACCCTACATCGATTTTGTGCCGCTCGACCCTACTAAGCCGTTGGCGATCAAAGGGCTTATCAAAGTGATTGAGCAGGGGCGCCCGGTGGTGGTGTTCCCTGAAGGGCGTATCACGGTGACCGGTTCCCTGATGAAGATCTACAGCGGTGCGGCCTTCGTTGCGGCAAAATCGGGCGCAACGCTGGTGCCGGTGCGCATCGAAGGCATTGCATTCAGCCCATTTGGTCGCCTTAAAGGCACGTTTAAGCAACGCCTTTTCCCTCAGGTTACCCTGTCTTATTTGCCGCCAACCACATTACCGATGCCGGTGGCGGGCAGTGCGCGTGAACGGCGCGAACTGGCGGGTGAGCACTTGCACCGCATCATGATGGCTGCGCGCATGGAAACGCGCCCGCGCCAGACGCTGTATCAGGCGTTTCTCTCTGCTTGTCAGCGCTATGGCTACAGTTCGCCGTCCATTGCGGATATCGCTTTCAGTGAAGACAGTTATCAAGGGCTGCTGAAAAAATCCCTCGGTGTCGGTCGTATTCTGCAACGATTTACCCGGGAAAAAGAGCATGTCGGCTTGCTGCTGCCGAATGCCACGGTAACGGCGGCGGCCATTCTCGGTGCGTCGCTGCGCGCCCGCGTGCCTGCCATGCTGAACTACACGGCGGGGGCAAAAGGCATTAAAAGCGCGATGCTGGCGGCGGAAATCAAAACCATCGTCACCTCACGCCAGTTTCTGGAAAAAGGGAAACTGACCCACCTGCCAGAGCAGGTGAACGAAGCCAACTGGGTGTATCTTGAAGATTTGAAGGGCACGGTAACGCTAGCCGACAAGGCGTGGATTTTATTCCACCTGCTGTTTCCGGTGCGGGCCATGGTGCCACAGCAGCCAGATGATGCCGCGATGATCCTGTTTACCTCCGGTTCTGAAGGCAACCCGAAAGGCGTGGTGCACTCCCACGCCAGCCTGCTGGCAAACGTTGAACAGATTCGCACCGTGGCGGATTTTACCCCGCGCGATCGCTTTATGTCGGCGCTGCCGCTGTTCCACGCCTTTGGCTTGACCGTGGGTTTATTCACGCCGTTGCTGACGGGTGCACGGGTTTTCCTTTACCCCAGCCCCTTGCATTACCGCATTGTTCCTGAGTTGGTTTACGATCAGAATTGTACCGTGCTGTTTGGCACCTCCACTTTCCTTGGACACTACGCGCGCGTGGCGCATCCTTATGATTTTGCTCGCTTGCGCTACGTAGTTGCCGGGGCTGAGAAGTTGTCTGAGAACGTGCGTAACGTCTGGCAGGATAAATTCGGTATCCGCATTCTTGAAGGCTATGGCGTTACCGAATGCGCACCGGTGGTGGCGATCAACGTTCCGATGGCCGCAAAGGTGCACACCGTAGGGCGCTTGCTGCCAGAGATTGAATCCCGTTTGATTCCGGTGCCGGGCATTGAACGCGGTGGCCGGTTGCAATTGCGTGGTCCCAATGTGATGAAGGGCTACCTGCGGGTAGAAAATCCTGGCGTGCTGGAGCGGCCTGTGGCGGAAAATGCTGAGGGTGAACGGCAGGAAGGGTGGTATGACACCGGCGATATTGTCGATGTGGATGCACAGGGCTTTTGTTCCATCGTGGGTCGTGTGAAGCGCTTTGCCAAGCTGGCCGGAGAAATGGTGTCGCTGGAGAGCGTTGAACAACTGGCGCTGCACGTCTCCCCAGATAAACAACATGCTGCCAGCGCGAAAAGCGACAGCAGCAAAGGGGAAGCGCTGGTGCTGTTTACCACTGACAGCACGTTGACCCGTGAGCGTTTGCTGGCACAGGCGCGCAGCAGCGGCGTGCCGGAACTGGCGGTGCCGCGTGATATTCGCGTGCTTAAGGCACTGCCCCTGCTGGGCAGCGGAAAACCGGATTTCGTGACGCTGCGCCAGATGGCAGAGCAGCCGGAGGGCGCAGAATGAGTTCGCAGGAAGGCACCGTGCCGCCGCTGCTGTCGCGCAGCATGAATGCGGTCATCGTTGCGCAGTTTTTCTCGGCCTTTGGCGATAATGCGCTGCTGTTTGCCACGCTGGCGCTGATCAAATCGTTGCTCTATCCCGAATGGAGCCAGCCGGTGCTGCAAATGGGCTTTGTGGCGGCCTACATCGTACTGTCCCCTTTTGTCGGGCAAGTGGCTGACAGCTTTGCTAAAGGTCGGGTGATGATGTTCGCCAACGCCTTGAAGCTGCTGGGGGCCCTGTCTATCTGCGTGGGTGGCAATCCCTTCCTAGGCTATGCATTGGTGGGCGTGGGAGCGGCGGCTTACTCACCGGCCAAATACGGTATTCTCGGCGAAATCACCCACGGCGATCAGTTGGTGAAAGCCAACGGACTGATGGAAGCCTCAACCATTGCGGCCATTCTGATTGGTTCGGTCGCTGGCGGCGTGCTGGCGGACTGGAACCTGTATCTGGCGTTGGGGGCCTGTGCGGTGGCCTATGGCATTGCGTTGGCGGCGAACCTGATGATCCCACGCCTGAAAGCGGCGCGACCGGGCACCTCTTGGCACCCGAAGCGTATGGCGCAAGGCTTCTTCTCTGCGGCTATCACACTGTGGCGTGATGGTGATGCCAGACTCTCTTTGATTGGTACCAGTCTGTTTTGGGGCGCGGGCGTCACGCTGCGCTTTCTGCTGGTGCTGTGGGTGCCGTTGGCACTTGGTATTACCGATAACGCTACGCCGACGCTGCTCAATGCCATGGTGGCGGTGGGGATTGTGCTAGGTGCGGCGCTGGCGGCCAAACTGATCACGCTCAAAACTGCACGCCGTTGCCTGCCTGCCGGGGTGTTGATTGGCGTCGCGGTGGTCTTTTTCACCTTGCAGACCAATTTGGTTGGTGCTTATGGCCTGTTGGTGATTATCGGTGCGCTGGGGGGCTTCTTTATCGTGCCGCTCAATGCGCTGTTGCAAGAACGCGGACGCATCAGCGTAGGGGCCGGTAACGCCATTGCGGTACAAAATCTGGGTGAAAACACCGCGATGCTGCTAATGCTCGGTCTCTACTCGTTGGTGGTGAAACTGGGTGTTCCGGTTCTCGGCATTGGCGTTGGGTTTGGCGTATTATTTGCCTTAAGCATTGTGGTGCTGTGGGTGACGACGGCGCGTGCGCGACGTTCAACCGGCGGGGCGAAGGAGTAGGCGAAAGGGTGGCTATGGCACAGGAAATGAAAATGAACCTGATTTGGCACGACTGGAGTGCCAAGGATCTGAACCTGTATGCGCTGTATGACATTCTGGCGTTGCGCAATCAGGTCTTTGTGGTGGAGCAGAACTGCCCGTATCAGGATATTGATGGACAAGATCTGGTGGACAGCCATCGCCATGTGACCGCTTACCATCAAGGAAAAATGGTGGCCTATGCCCGCTTGCTGGCCCCTAAGACCATTAAAGACAGCGTGAAGATTGGGCGCGTTATCGTTGCGCCCAGCGCACGCGGGCAGCATGTGGGACATCTGCTGATGGAGCATGCACTGGTGGTGTGCGCGCGTCATTGGGCTGGAAAGCCGCTCTTCCTTTCGGCGCAGGCCCACTTACAGCATTTCTACGGCAGCTTCGGTTTTACGCCTTGCAGTGAGGTGTACGATGAGGACGGCATCCCACACATTGATATGCAATCACCGCGTTAAACCTGGTTGCCGCAGGAAGAATATCAATGGATATCTATACCCGTCATACTTCACGTTGCAGGTGTGTTGGCTACGCTCAGTCACCCGAATCACTTACTTGAGTAAGCTCATCGGGATTCCTTCACTTGCCGCCTTCCTGCAACGCGAATTATTTAGGGTATACCGTCTTTGCGAGTTCCGAGCGGATTTTCCATAGGCCCGTAAATTGATCAATATATGCATTTAAGTGCCCTTAAGGGCAACTGCGTTGTCGTGCCGCAGAGAAGCTAACGTGGATAAGATTGCGCTAGCGTGGCACGAAGATCCCAAACGGTTGAGAATTTTTTTATTGCCATTTGATCAACGGAAGCAGGATTGGCACTATTTTTTCTCATTTTCTCCCCGATACTCAATAGCTGCGCATAACTTATCTTATCGGCAGCCGTTCCCTTTGATGAAAGAAACGTGGAAATGAAATTGTTTCCACGCTGTAGATAAGCGTCATCATGCGTGAAGTTTCTATTTTTATCCACGGGGAGTGCTTCGCAGATGTTTTTTATTCTTTCGGTAATAGCGACATTAAGCGTTGGTTTATTCTCGGCATGGGGTAACTCTTTTTTGGTCACATGCTCTAAGGCCGTGACGGCAAGCCCGATAGTGCGCAGGCGTTCTCGTTGACTTTTCAGGACGCCAGGTGTGCTACATAAAATGTCGTCGACCAGCAAGTCATATTTTAATGATATTTCTTTTGCTTTTGTTTTGATGTCATTACTGGAGTTTTCGGTAAAGCTGATACATCGAGATAGATTGTTTTTTTGTGCCGTGTTCTTTGTATTTTTAACAGTAAATTCGGTATGCATTGTAGGTGGGGAATATAATTTTATTATCATTGGTAATGTCCTTCGAGTCCGCCAAAGGGCGTGAAATTATCACTGCGAAGGTGCACTCACAATAAAAAAACAGGCATTATCTATTTCTGTCGGTGACAGGTGTCGGTTCATGTTATCTGCCGTTCACCTGCCTTTGCATTTGATTGCGTTTATTCCGTCAAAAACCCTTCCAGCAAGGAATTTAAAAACAGCTTGCCGTGCTCGGTCACCTGCCAGTGGGTAGCGGTTTCCGTTAGGTAGCCTTGCGCCAACGCCCAGTCTATTTGTGGGCGCACCACGCTTTCTGCCAGACCAGTGTAAGCGCTGAACTCACTGCGTGGTGCGGGCTCCAGTAGCCGAAAGCGGTTCATAAAGAACTCGAAGGGCAGATCTTCCGCTTGCACTTCATTGCGCTGGTCCAGATAAGTGCCGCGCATATAACCGCGCGGGTGGCGGGTTTTTACGGTTCTCAGAATATGCCCGTCAGCGCGCGTGATCTTGCCATGTGCGCCACACCCAATCCCCAGATAGTCGCCAAAACGCCAATAGTTGAGATTGTGCTGACACTGATAGCCCGGTTTGGCGTAGGCAGAAGTTTCATACTGCTGATAGCCTGCGGCAGTGAGCAGCGCATGACCCTGTGCGAAGATATCCCACAATGCATCGTCATCGGGCAGCACTGGCGGGCGCGAACCAAACAGGGTATTTGGCTCAATCGTCAATTGGTACCACGACAGGTGCGGTGGATTGAGCGCAATTGCCTGCCGTAAATCATCCAGCGCTTCTTCCAGCGTCTGATCCGGTAAGCCGTGCATCAGGTCCAGATTGAAACTGCGCAGCCCGAGGCCAGCCGCCAGTCGTGCGGCCCGCCGGGCTTCTTCCGGGCCGTGAATGCGGCCGAGACGCGTCAGTTTTTCCGGGCTGAAGCTTTGCACACCAATAGAGATTCGATTAATACCCGCACGTTGGTAGCCGCTAAAGCGATCGGCTTCTACCGTGCCGGGGTTGGCTTCCATGGTGATTTCGGCATCCGCGCTAAGCGGCAAACGGGCACGCACGCCATCGAGCAGTGCCTGCATGCCTTCTGCGCTCAACAGGCTGGGTGTACCGCCGCCGATAAAGATTGAACTGAGAGCCCGGTTACCGCTCAGCGGCAGATCTGCATCCAGATCCGCCAATAAGTGATCCACATATTCCTGATGCGGCACCTCGCCTTTGAGGGCGTGGGAGTTAAAATCGCAATACGGGCACTTTTGCACACACCAGGGAATGTGAATGTACAGGCTGAGCGGCGGCAGTTTATGCATGACGCAGCGCATCCAGCAGTA
>NZ_JAGFPF010000900.1:0-856 GCF_025962695.1 Candidatus Symbiopectobacterium sp. NZEC135
CTCCAGCATCGCCATGGTGTGGAATATCATCTACAACGCCCTTTTCGATCGCCTGTGGCCGGTATCACGCGTGGCACGCGGTGCCAAAGTGCGTATCTTGCACGGATTAGGCTTTGAGGGCGGTTTTATCCTGTTCGGGTTGCCGGTCGCAGCCTGGATGCTGGAGATCACGCTGTGGCAAGCGTTGATGGTAGAGATCGGCTTTTTCCTGTTTTTCCTGCCGTATACCGTGGCGTATAACTGGGTATACGACAAACTGCGCGCCCGGTTTATGACGCGCAGTGACAGTGAATGTGGGAAGTCGCCCGCCGCATCACGCACCCGCTAATGCCATTAGCCTTTACGGTTGCTGGTTTTCAATCGGCTTTTGAAATCGGCGTAGTCTGGCATCATCGGGCTGCGCCATAAATACCAGGCGGCGACGGTGCGGTAAGGCTGGCACGGCAGACTGAGTTCCGCCAATGCTCGGCGCGAGGGTATTGCATCGCATTGATGCACATAGCTCAACCCTAAGCGGATGCCGAGATCGTCCAATGGCATGATATCCATTCGTTCCAATCCATAGATCAAATACATTTCAACCGTCCAGCGACCAATGCCTTTCAACGTCGATAACCGTTCGATGAGCGTGTCGTCGTCCATGGTCAACGCCTGTTCTCGCGTGGGCACTACACCGTCGCGTGCACCCTGTGCAATCAAGTGCAGCGTCTCCGCCTTGCGCGTTGAGAAACCGCATTGGCGCAGTGCGTCTTTTTCACTGGCGGCAATCTGCTCAGCGGAAGGAAATGCCTGCCCGTCAGGGCTAAAACCCTCCAACACGCGGCGGATCATGGCTTCAGCCGAGCGGGTGGTGTGC
>NZ_JAGFPF010000901.1:0-855 GCF_025962695.1 Candidatus Symbiopectobacterium sp. NZEC135
GCGCTAATGGCCAATACCGTATTTTTCAAACCTATCGCAGTGGAAAATAAAAGCCCTTACGTTAGGGGCTCTTCAAGGTGATTTGTTGCAATGAGTACCATATGCGCGCTTTGTCGCTCTCCTTTAAGTTAGCCTGGTCAAGCACACGGAGAAAGGCGGTTTTGTTGGTGAATCGTTCGCCTTGGAGCAGGGTTGCATTAATACAAGAGAGAATGTCGGTGTTCAACCCGCTTATTTTTGATCTGACCTGTGGTAGTGGATCCGGTCGCCAGTTACTTTCTGCAACAGACAGCCAGTCAGCGCGATAACGATATTGGATGGCTTTAGCGGCATCCATTTGCGCCTGAATAAACGGTTTTACTGACTCGCCGTGCAAGCCCAGCTTTTCTGCCACCGCGACTGAATTGGCCAACACGTTGACTTCCTGCGGCACGTCTTCAATGGCAAGGTGTTTTTCTGCTTTATATCCCGCCACATCCTTCATGTAAGACAAACGCTGGTTAATCAATGAGGCCAGATCGCCGCATTGGGTGGGCGAGGCCAGTGCGGTTTCAGAAAAAAACAGTCCGGCCAAAAGTAGCGATCCTGCTGACACTTTACTAAACATTTAACGTCACCTTTTGCTGTAAGGGGGATATATGTCTTCGATGCAGACTCCAACGCTGGGAATAATAGCGGGTTAGCAAAACGCGTTGATAAACGCTGGCTTAATAGAGAGCGATATCCTGTACCAGCGCGTCACCTTCAAGGCTGGCGACTGAACTGTGTTTGCATTGTTGCCTTTTGCGCCCCTGCAACCGGGATAATTTAGGGTATAATCGCCGTTCTATTTTTGAGGAGCGAACACCTGATGTC
>NZ_JAGFPF010000902.1:0-844 GCF_025962695.1 Candidatus Symbiopectobacterium sp. NZEC135
CACGGTTTGTCCGGGCGTGGTAAGTCCGGTCGTGCCGCTCAGGGTTTGCGCACTGCCTGCCTCTGCCGCATTCAGCACACCGTCACCAAACACTGGGTTAAGCGTGGCGCTGGGCAGCGTGTGGATAAACACGCCGATCGCGTGGCTGCCGCTGAGCGTATTGCCAGCGCTGTCCACCGTGCTGAAGGTAATAGTGGCCGTGCCGTCAACCAACTGTTGCAGGTCGGCGGCGGGAAGCAGGACGCTCCATTTCCCGTCAGCGGTGGTGCTGCCGGTGTAGGTTTTTCCGTGCAGGCTAAGGATACCAGGCGTGCCTGCCGAGGTTAAGCTTGTCATCACCGGTGACCGGATCGATGGCGATGCCACTCAACGCGGTATTCACAGTGAATGCGTGGGTCGCCGCTGAGGGGTTGCCGCTTTTGTCCTGTGCGCTGACTTCCAGTGTGTGCTGCCCTTGCGCCAACTGTGCCAGGTCTATCGCAGACACGCTGACCTGCCAGTGCCCCTGGCTGTCTACCGTGGTGAGGTAGGTTTTGCTATTCAGGGTGACGGTAACCGTTTGTCCTGCCTCCAGATTGAGGCTGGACCCACTCAGAATTTGCGCTGCCTTGATTTCAGCGCCGTCGATGATGTTATTCCCGGTAACCGCATTAACGGTCAGCACAGGCAGGTTGGCGGCGTTGGCGTCCAGGGTGACCTGTCCGCTGGCAGTGGTGCTGTTGCCTGCGGTGTCGGAGACGGTGGCGCTGTAGGTGTAGGTGCCATCGGCCATCGCTTGCAGATCGGCGCTCTGCACCGTCACGCGCCAACTTCCATCGGCCTGCACGATTGCAGAGTATTGCTT
>NZ_JAGFPF010000903.1:0-852 GCF_025962695.1 Candidatus Symbiopectobacterium sp. NZEC135
ATTCCTAGGATAATCGCCAGTACGATATAAAACAGCAATCTATTTTTTTTCATTCTAGGGAACCTTTTGAGGGTGAAGTAGCCAGGCAATAATCTATCTCTGCAATATTTTTTAACATATTATAATGGGGCGTTTTTTTTGGCCCTCTATAGAGTGATGCTGAAGTAAGATGCTATATAACAGCCATACGTTGTACCTTGCTTTTAATGATAATGATAAAATGATTACGTTAAAGAATAGGGAAATAAAAACCACCTGATAAAGTATCTGCAATTGAATGCGGTAGTTTGTGTCAACCTATCTGCTACACCTTTCCCTGTGTGACCGCTATTTAATATGATGTGTAAATAGGTATCTATCACAGTGCGCCCACATCAACTGTCACGGAGCATTGAGTCTCTTCAACTCCAAATAGAAATATCACATAGGTAGAGTGCAATATGGCAATCGTTGGGTGCAGTCTAGTGGAGCGTATAGCGGTAAAATGGGCAATTTATCACTAATTAATCGTTTCTAATGAAGAGATGTAGCCAAAATGTATCTGAGTGAAAAATCTAATCCCATAATAAAGTGGTAGGTAATCAGTAGAGATCGCTACGTGGTGGTATATGCCTGTGGTTGCGGTGAGGAGTGCGGAAAAAATCCGCATACCTATAAGGCATGCGGATTAACAAAGGGATCAGAAGAAGGTTAGCACGCGCAGATTGACACGATCGTCATCGGGTTCGCCGCTTTGTTTACCTCGGGCATATTCAACGGAGACCATGGCGCTGTTAGGGCTGGCTATCTGGCTGGTACTCAGACGTAAACCCAGCCCGTAAGCGCTACCGTGCACTTCTTTTTGTTCTAACG
>NZ_JAGFPF010000904.1:0-851 GCF_025962695.1 Candidatus Symbiopectobacterium sp. NZEC135
ATCCGTATTGAAGAAGACCTGTTAGGTAACCGTGAAGTTCCCGCCGATGCCTACTATGGCATTCATACCCTGCGGGCAATTGAAAATTTTTACATCAGCAACCACAAAATCAGCGATATTCCCGAATTCGTGCGTGGCATGGTGATGGTCAAAAAGGCCGCTGCCTTGGCAAACCGCGAGTTGAAAACCATTCCCCGCGCGATTGCCGATACTATTATCCGTGCCTGCGATGAAGTGCTGAACAACGGCAAATGCATGGATCAGTTCCCGGTTGATGTGTATCAGGGGGGAGCGGGCACCTCGGTGAACATGAACACCAACGAAGTGCTGGCTAACATTGGTCTGGAGCTGATGGGCCATAACAAAGGTGAATACCAGTATCTCAACCCTAACGATCATCTGAACAAGTGCCAGTCCACCAACGACGCCTATCCCACCGGCTTTCGTATTGCGGTGTACAGTGCCATCCTGACGCTGATAGACGCCATCACCCAGTTGGCTGACGGCTTCGAGCGCAAGGCCAAAGAATTTGAAACCATCCTGAAGATGGGGCGTACCCAGTTGCAGGATGCAGTGCCGATGACGCTGGGTCAGGAATTCCACGCATTCTCTGTGCTGCTTTACGAAGAAAACAAAAACCTGCTGCGCACCGGCGAGTTGCTGCTGGAAGTGAATCTGGGCGCAACCGCTATCGGCACGCGGTTGAACACACCGGACGGTTACCAACAGTTAGCCGTGCAGCGTCTGGCAGAAGTGAGCGGCCTGGCGTGCGTACCGGCTGAGGATTTGATCGAAGCCACCTCCGACTGCGGCGCTTACGTGATGGTGCACGGTGCGCTGAAACGTCTGGC